>JAFANK010000106.1 GCA_019232725.1 Vulcanimicrobiota bacterium
TTCTTGAAGACGCTGCTCAACTCGAGCGCCCGAACCAACGGCGCCTCCGACACGACCTCCTCGCAAGCGAACTAAGCAACCGCGCCCCGCCACGAGACTGGGCATCGCCACAGGCTGGCAGCCAGGCGTTGCGAAAAAACCTTGGCATGCATGTGCGCATCGTCGCCCTGCTTGGCATAACAGCTGCGTTCGCCATCGCCACGGTCGCGCTTGCGCCTGGAGCCGCGGCACCGCCAAGCGGCGAACCCGCTCCCTTTGTCAGCGCCCCGCCCGGGTTCCACGTCACAGTGGTCTCCAAACACGTGCCCGGCGCGCGCTTCATGGCATTTGCGCCCAATGGCGACTTGCTCGTGGCGCAGACCGCAGCCGGCAACATCGTCGTGATCCATCCGGGCACGTCGCCCGATGCCGTGCCGGAGAAGTTCGACACCGGTCTTTCGCTGCCGCACGGGATGACGTTCGTCAACGATCGCTTGTACGTCGCGACCTGGTCGGGTGTGCGGCGTTACCAGTATCCCAATGCGCACGCGACCATCATCTTCGACAACATGCCGCAAGGCGGTGTGCACAACCGCCGTGCCCTCGCCATCGCCGCCGACGGCACGATCTACGTGTCGTCCGGCTCGACCTGCAACGTGTGCGAAGAAGACGACGCACGCTTCGCGACGATTTTGCGATACAATCCCGGTGACACGCACGGGGTGATCTACGCGCACGGGCTGCGCAATGCATCGGGCCTTGCGTTCGATCCGAGCGGACGGTTGTGGGCCGTCGTCAATCAGCGCGACAACATCGGTCCCACACAGGCGGTGACTGATAACTTGCCCCCGGACGAGCTCGATCTGATCGTGCAAGGAGCCGATTATGGCTGGCCGCGGTGCTATCCCGACCCCGGTGCGCGCCGTCGTCTTCCCAATCCCGAATACCCCAAGGCCGATTGTGCTGCCACGCGACCGGCTTCATTTGATATACCGCCCCACTCAGCACCGCTGGGTGTTGTCTTTTACCAAGCGCACGCGTTTCCCAAGAGCTATCAAGGCGCCGCCTTCATCGCGTTCCATGGCTCGTGGAACCGGTCCACGCCTGCCGGCGACAAAGTCGTGGCTGTGAGCTTTGCGGGCGGGAAGCCGGTTGCGTTGCACGATTTTGTCACCGGGTGGATCACGCCGGATAACACCTACCGCAACCGGCCGGTCGGACTCGCGGTCGGCCCAGACGGCGCGCTCTACATCAGCGACGATCTGCAAGGATACATCTATCGCGTCGCCTACGCACCATGATGTGACGGCATGACCACACGACGCAGAACGGAGCCCCTCGGCTAGGCGTCGTAAGAGCGTCCATGAAGACATTCGAACGCGGACAGATCCGAGTCTTACAACACTCCTCCACCGTACTGCGCGACAACGCGCTCGGCGATCCCGCGCAACGCGATCTTTATTGTTACCTGCCGCCGGGATATGACGAGACCAACGATCGGTATCCCGTCATCTACTGGCTGTCGGGGTTCACGGGCAACGGCCGGATGATGTTCAACGCCGACGGCTGGATGGAGTCGATCGACCGGCGGTTGGATCGTCTGATCGGTTCGGGGGCGATGCCTGCAGTCATTTGCGTGCTCCCGGATTGCTTCACGCGGTTAGGTGGCAGCCAGTACCTGGATTCGAGCGCGACCGGCAAGTACGAGACGTACATCGTCGGCGAACTCGTGCCGTTTGTGGACGGACAGTTGCGCACCAAGCCCGGACGCGATCACCGCGGCGTCACCGGGAAGTCCAGCGGCGGCTACGGCGCGCTGCGCCTTGCGATGCGCCGTCCGGACGTGTTCGGAGCGCTCGGATCGCACGCCGGTGACGCCTATTTCGCCTACTGCTATCTACCGGATTTTCCTAAGTTCATCATGGGCGTGCAGCGCGCAGGCGGGGTGGAAGCATTTTTGCGCGAGTTCGAAGCGCTTCCCAAGAAGACCCACGAGGCGATGGAAGTGCTCAACATCCTGGCGATGGCGGCATGTTATTCCCCCAATCCTGCAGCGCCGCTTGGCATCGATCTGCCGGTTCGTCTGCCGAGCGGCGAGATCGACTCAAGCGTCTGGAAGCGGTGGGAAACAAACGATCCCGTGCACATGGCGCGCGAGCATGCCGATGCACTCCGCTCGCTCAAGCGGATCTATCTCGACGCCGGCAATCGTGACGAATGGAACCTGCACATCGGCGCGCGCATCTTCACAAGCCGCCTGGACGAGCTCGGCATCCCCTACATCTATGAGGAATTCGACGACACCCACATGGGTATCGCGTACCGCTACGACCGCTCGTTCTGCGAGCTGGCCCGCGTGCTGACCTGACAGAATATTAGCCGCGTGATGCAGCGCGAACAGCTCCCGGTCGAGGTGCGCGATGCAGGCGCGACCGATGTGGCCGCGATTGCGCGCATCTATGCGCAAGGCGTGCACGACCGCATGGCGACCCTTGAGAGCGATCCGAAATCGGATGACGAGATCGCGGAGTGGCTGTTCGCCGAGCCGCCTGGACGCTATCCCATTCGTCGTCGCGTTGGCCTCGGGCGAGGTGGTGGGCTGGGCCGCGCTGCGGCCGTACTCGCATCGCTGCGCGTATCGCGGCGTCGGCGACCTGTCCGTGTACGTCGCGCGCGAGGCCCGCGGCAAAGGCGTAGGCGGCCGGCTTCTTGCCGCATTAGAACAACGCGCAAGGGCAAGGGGCATCCACAAGATCGTGCTCTTCGCGCTGTCGGATAACCGCACCGGACGCGCGTTGTATGACAAGCGTGGATTCTGTGAGGTCGGCGTGCACAGAGAACACGGCATCCTTGATGGCCGGCTGCGCGATGTGGTCGTGATGGAGAAGATCCTCTAGCGCCTATCCTCTCAGCGAAGTCTCATAGCGGCCTCAGCGAAGGTTCATGCGTCGCAGGGCGCGCGTACGTATGCTTGACCCTGTAGGACCTGGGCCCATGAGGGCATCGCGGGCGAGCGCTTGCGACATGAGAGGTCCGTGAGAAAGGGTCAATATCTGTTATGCGAACTCGCCTGATCTTCGCGCTCTTGGCCTCGGTCGTCATCGCTGGGTGTAGCGGTGGCGGGGCCATGAATCCAGGGCCGCAATCCAACCAGAACACCCAAGCGACGCAACAAGAGATCGCCCAAGCCGGCGCGGACGCCGTGCTCGGCCCGGTCGAGATGGGCGCGCTGCAAGATAGCCTCCTCAGCGGCAGCATGGGCGTGCCGCTCTCCACGTCACGGGCACCGCTCTCGACGTTTGCCGTTTCCGCCAGCGGCGCGTGCAACAATGGCGTCGAGTACACGGTCACGCCGGGACCTGGCCCCAATCAGACCACCTACGAGACGAAGTACTTCTACGACAAGGCGTGCAGCACGCTTGAAAAAGACGTCCTCGCCATCCGTACGCTGAACAGCGCATCGAGCGAGACGATCGTGCGCACCGCCAAGATCTACAACCTCGCCGGCCTCTTGTTGACCACGCGCGTGTCGAACTACTCGATCACGGGCGCGCCGGGCAACTTCTCGGCCGTGATCACGGGCAACGTCGTCATCGGCACCTCCACGAGCGCCGCGGTGCTGTTCGGTCATCAGTTCACGGTTGCGCCGCAGAGCTCGACCGTCTCGACGATCGCCGCGAATTCAGGCCGCGTGACGAACAACGGCAACCCGCACATCAACGAATCGTTCGGCCACATGGGCGTGCTGTCCAATGGCACGATGACGACCGATGCGTCGGGCGACATCACCTTCGCAGGCTCGCATGCCGGCACGTTCTTCAAGGGCCCGCTGGGAACGCTGACGCTGTCCTCGACGCCCCCATTCACCGTGTCGGGCGGCACCGAGCTCGGCACGAACAACGTGAGCGGTTCCGTCGAGTTCAACGATGTCTGCGACATCGTGGCCGTCTCCATCAACGGCACGCTCTGGAATGGTGACGCGATCAGCATCTCCAGCAGCGGTACGCCGCCGGGTGTGTCCATCAACGGGACGATCACGGATACGTCAGGCCACAACGTGGCGACGTTCTCCGTCGATCAGAACGGCGATGGGATCATCACCTTCGCCAATGGTCAACAAGCCCTCATCTACGACTGGCACATCGTGCGATAATCCAAAAACAAACGTCCCCGCCTCCGGTGAAGAGGACCCTGCTCAAGGGTCCTCTTCATGTCGCGCTTTAGTGGGGAGTCTGTTGTAAGGTGTCGCCCTTCTGACTCATCGGCAGGCCGCTTGTGTCACGCAGCGTCGGGGAGAAGTGTCCGAATTTCTTTGGCTGGCTTTTGATGTACGACTCGATTCGCTCGATGCGATTGCTGGTCGAAGGGTGTTCTTGCACGTACTGTTCGAAGCCGGCGTCGCCGTATAGCTTTTCGATCTCTTGGAAGAACCAGACCGAACCCCACGGGTTATAGCCGGCACGCGCCGCCAGATCGACACCTTTTTGATCCGCGGCGTACTCCTGCGATCGCGTGAAGTTGAGAAAACCGTACTGGCCCACGATGGTCGCGGCGGTGTACGTGTTCTCCGCGCCTTTGCTATGCACGAACTTCTGCATGAACTGCGAGAACGCGTTCATGTGCGCTTGCGTCTGCGTCCTCGCGACGACATGTCCGAGCACGAGATGCCCCATCTCGTGGCCGAGCACGGCTGCCAGTTCATCCGCGTTATCGGCACTGCGCAGCAGCCCGACGTTGACGTAAATACGCCCGTCGGGTGCGGAGAATGCGTTGACCGAATTCCCTTGGATGATGATGAACTGGGTGGTGAACCAATGTGGCGAGGCAGCCTTGTCGATGCGGACGCCGGTCGCGCGCAGCGCCTGATAGAAGGGCGATTGCTGCACGATGAGGCCCTTGCTCAGCATGTCGGCATAGACTTGGTTGCCGATCTGCATGTCCTGCGTGTGGTCGTCCGCGAGCGTGCTGCCCGCCCAGCTCACAACGGCTGCGGCAGCAACGGCCAGTGCGATCGCGCGGCGCGCACGCCGTCTAGGCGTCCATATGTCCCGAGACGTCATAGGTCAGCCGTCCTCTTCGGGCGCTGGTTCCAGGATGCACGATGATACCCTCGCGAACCACGGCACCACGATGGGCGTGCAACGCATGACGATTCTCGCCATGGCTGTTGTGATAGCGTGCGCGTCGCTCGCGCGTGCAAGCGGCCAAGGCCTCTTCACATCCGCCGAGCTGAAACAGCTGCGGGCTTGGTCGATCACGCCTGTCGCACCATCCTATGTCCCGCCGGGGTATGCGGGCCACGTCACGCTCGACAAGGCAGCGCACAAGTACGAGATCACCTACCGGGGTCCGGCAGGCGCGTACTTCGTGTTCGCAGGGGCCGCGGACTCCGCGAGCGCGCCCTCCCCGACGCCCGCGCCGAAACACCACAACATGTTCAGTTCGATCGGGTCGCTCTTCAACCACCACGCATCACAGAGTCAAGGGGTCGCGGGCGAAGAAGAAGCAGACCCAAACCAGGATATCGCCGCCGATTCACCGCTCATCGGCACGACGCACTTCAAGGAGACGAAAAGCCACTGCGCCACCGGCGTCGGGCAGAAGACGATCGGCGCAGCGACCTATTCGTTGATGGGCTGCAACACGTCGCCTGACGATCTCGTCAAAGTGTATCGCTCGGCCGCCGCCGTCTCGCATTGAGCCTTCCCGAGATCCTGCTCGATCCGCGCAGCTCGCGCCAGCTCGTCTGGCGTATTGGCATCACCGGTGCCGCGCTCGCGGCATTTGTCTTCGCGTATCACGACGTGCTCATTCCGCTTGGCGCCAAGCAGCTTGTGCATCCGTACAGCAGCGTCGTCTATGCGATGCACTATCGGATCGAAGCCATCGTTCGGATCTGCATGGTGTTGGCCGCCATCCTCACCGCGTGGACGACGCGCGGTCTGCAGCGTGACCGGTTGTTGGCGACCGCGCTCATCGGCAGCTCGCTTGACGTGTACTGGCAGTGGTACGATCCGACCGCCCCGCGCTTATGGCTGCCGATGCTGCTCAAGTATGCCGGCACGAGCTACGGCCTCATGCAGTTCATCCGGTTTGCGTCGCGCTTTTCGGACGAGCAGTTCCACGGCATCCCCAAGGCGCTCTACCGGCTGGCCCCCGTGGTGTTCCTCATCGGCGCGTGCGGCTTTGCGGCGCAGTTCTTGAAGCTGCCGCCCGATCTCAACCCGCTCGCCCAGTACTACGGCTACGATCCCACCCGCATGAACACTCGGGTGCTGTTCAACACCTATATCATAGGCGACGCGGTAGCCAAATTGGTGATGATCACCGCTGCCGGCATTGGGTTTGTGACCGCGCCAAAAGGGTCACGCCAGCGCATGCTGCTGGTCTTCGTCTCGTTTTGCGGTTACGCGTTCGGCACGGCGGCGCACTTCTTGCTGCGTTTGCATTTCACGAGCGACCCGGATTGGTTGAACGACCTCGACGCCGGGTTTTCACTCGCGCTCCCCTTCGGTCTCGGCGCGGCGCTGCTCAACAAGCATTTCTTTGACGTGGAGTTTTACCTCGACCGGGCGCTGACGGCGACCGTGGCCAGCGGTGCGTTGCTTTTGGCCTATTTCGGTGTGGAGCACGTCACCGGTGAGACGGCGCGCCAGTGGATCGCAAGCGCCGTGCCCGTGCTCGGCCGCATCGGCGTGCCGCCGGATGCGGTCGCGCCGCTGCTGGATTTCTTGTTGCTGTTCGCGGTGTTCTTCATCGTTCACCGCCTGTACGTGATCTGCGAGCCGCTCGTCGAGCGGTTGTTCTCGAGCGATCGTGACAAACGGATGGAGGCGCTGCGCGAGTTTCGCGACACGGTCGCCAATAGCGCCGATGTGACGACCCTCAAGAAAGGTCTCCACCACGCGCTCGACTTTGGCGCAGATGCGACGTTCGCTCACGTCTACCAGCTGGATGCGGACGCGGTTGGCGCAGAGCGCTTCGACCCCGTGATCTGTTACCCGGAATGCCCCGCTCCAGTGGCCGGGAACGACGTCGCGATCGCGATGTTGCGGCAGACCCGCAAACCCGTGAAGCTCTACCACCATGACAGCACGGCGCTGCCCGGTGAGCTCGCCTTGCCCATGCCGGTAGGCGGCAAGTTGTTCGGCTTTTTGGCCTGCGGCCCGAATCGGTCGCGCGTGCGCTACGCTCCCGACCAGATCGAGGAGCTCGCGGCTATCGCGCGCGAGACCGGCGCAACGCTGTTCGCGTTGCAGGCCCATGCGGCGCGTCCGGTGCCGGTCTAGTTCGCGGACCTCCCATTGGCCGCGGCGTGCACGGGTGCGCGACCATCGAGCGGGGGCACGGAACGTTCCGCGACCGCCCCGAGCGCGTGGCTATCCTCATCGAGACCGATCGAGAAGCGCACGCACAGTCCGACCAGGTGCAGGTTCAGGCCGATCAGTTGCATGGTCATGCCTCCAGCGCACGCCACTGCGTGAGCGCGGCAGCGATGCCGACGACAGCGATGGCACTCAGCGCAGCGATGGATATCGGCAAGCCGATCTGCACGATATGTCGCGAAGCCTCATCACCCGATGCAAAATTACCGTACAGCAAGGGGTTGACATAGTTCAGCGTCTTGACGATGGCGTGGAGCACGGGCGGCATTTTCAGGTCGAGCAGCGCGAGCAAGATGGCGGCGCCGAGCCACGAGAAGCCTGCAATCGCGCCTGCTCTGCCGCGCACCGACGCGGTCAATCCGCAAACGATGCCGTACCATGCAAGTGGGTAGACCAAGAAGCGCGCGAGCACGGCGCCAACCTTGGGATCGAGGGCGAGGTAGTGCTGCAAGCCCACCGCGTAGATGACGCCAAGGCACAGCAGCACCGTGAAGGCGAAGATCGCAAGAATACCAGCGATATCGACCGCCATCAGGCGCGCCGCGTACCCAACGCGCGATGCAGGCCGTGTCCAGGCGATTTCGAGGTGTCCGTTGTTCTCACACGCGAGACCACAGCCGATGCCGGTGGCGAAAATGGCAGCCACGAGCCCGGCAAACGCCAGGAGCGCGGAGATCGGAAATGGCTCGTTCGGCTCGTTCGAGATCACGATGCCGGTACCGTGGACTTGGCTCGGCCCAGGGCCGAACTTGTCCGCAGTCGCGGCGTGCTCGGCCTGCGCAGTAGACGGAGAGTCGTCGCCGATGCTGACCTTCGCGTGGCCGGAGAACAATAGGACCACGAGTCCGATTGCCATCATGACAAGCGCGAAGACGACGAAGAAGTTGCGGACGCGCAAGAACTCTTTATAGAACATGCTTAATTGCCCCCCACGGCGACGAGGAAGATATCTTCCAAATTCTGATCGAGAATGCGGACGCTCGTCGGTGCGGCTGCCTGGATCGCTGCAACGACGCCGTCGCCTGTGCCCCGGATGTAGGCTCGTAAGAGCCGCCCCTGGCGCATGAGATGGCGCACGCTCGCATTTGCCTCAAGCCCTGCGATCGTGGGCGCGTCGGTCTCGAAGGTGGCCTCAACGATCTTCTCTTGGGCCTTGAGGTCTTCGACGACGCCTTCGAGCACGAGCTTCCCGCGATGCAGTATCGCAACGCGCTCCGCGGCCCGCTCGACCTGCCCGATCTGGTGGGACGAGAACACCACTGTCGCGCCGCCGGCCGCAGCGTCGATCATCAAGTCGAGCACGTGGCGCTGATGCAGCGGATCCAACCCGGATGATGGCTCGTCGAGCACAAGGACCTGCGGCCGTATGGAAAACGCGAGGACGAGGCCGAGCGCACTTTGCTGGCCTTTGGACAGTTTGCCGGCGCGCTTGCGCAGATCCAAGGCGAAGAGGTCGGCGAGTTCTCGCGCGCGAGCACGGTCGTACTGTGCGAACGTGCGCCGTGCAGCCTCCAAGTGCTGCATGCCGGTCATCCAATCGTAGAGCGCAGGCCGTTCGGGCATGTAGGACATCGACTCGAACATCTTTGGCTGCAGCGCCTGGCCATGAAAGCGGACGCTGCCGGCACTCGGGCGAGCCAGACCCATGGCACATTTGAACGTGGTCGTCTTCCCTGCGCCATTGGTGCCGAGCAAGCCGAAGATGGTCCCCTCGGGAATGGCGATCGAGACGTCATCGACGGCCGTTGTGGCTCCATATCGTTTGGTCAGCGCCGCGATCTCTATTGCCGGCGCCTCAGGGTGCCCTGCCATCAGTTTCCTCGCTCCTTGACGTCACCGTCAGATGCATACCAGCGCTCCAGCGCCTGCTGAAAAATTTCTCGCACGTGGGATTTTTTGAGTCCGAAGGATTTTGCTTCGCGCACTGCCGCGTCGACGGCAGAAGAAGCGACGTCGTTGACTGCGGCCGCAGCCGCATCGCTCGCGCCGTTTTGGCGCACAAAAGATCCTCGGCCAACGCTGGTCTCGATGACGCCGTCGCGCTCGAGTTCGCGGTAGGCTCGCGCGACCGTGTTGGGATTGATGGTCAGGTCGGTCGCGAGTTGCTTCACCGTAGGAAGCCGCTCTCCGGGCGCCAGCACACCGAGGGCTACCGATCGCTTCACTTGCTCGATGAGCTGGAGGTAGATCGGGACCCCGGTGTGCGGGTCGACCGTGAATATGGCAGGCATGTTCGTTTAGAGCCTCGGCCCCCAGCCGGCGAACAGGGTTGAGGTGCTGGCAGGCGCCTTGATGAACGAATGATCGATCTCGACGCGCTCGGTGCTCGGGAGGACTCGTACCGTGGTGTTCATGATGGTTGCTCCTTCTCACTTACTGTACTAGTAAGTTATTGAACTAGTACAACAGTACAATAGTACAAGACGGGAGCAGTGTCAAGTACTTTGAGAAAAATATTTTGACCGTTCGGAAGTCCGTAGCGACGCGGTCCGGCGAGCGTCGTCCCACGAGCCAGAACGGATTTATCGCCATTGTCGCGTTCGCTTTGTTGGCTAACGCCTCCGTAAGCTCGCTGGGGGGAAGCTTCGGGGGCACGAGTTCGATCGTCGAGTTGACCTGTCAGGGACCCGGGGAATTCCGCGGATCGGCCACGGGTTTCTTCGTCAACACGGCGGGCAGTTTCGTCACCGCACGGCATGTGCTGGATAGCATGGAAGGCCTTAAAGCGTCAGACGGCTGCGTTCTCGTGGCTATCGCCTCGCAGCACGGGTGGAGCAGAGCAGCCAAACCGCTGCACGTGGTTGATTGCGCGGAGAGCGCTCAACAAGACCTCGCGGTTTGCAGGGCCGATCCCAATCCGTTCGACTCGCTCGACTTTACGGTGTCGCCCGCCTACTTGCACGCAGCGTCGCAAGAGCACGGCGCAAGTGTCGTGGCGGTTGGTTTTCCAGGTGATGCGATGTTCAGGGAGCCGGCACTCCTCAGCGCCACAGTCGCCCTCTACGACACTATGCAGTTCGAGTGCAAACCGTCTGGGGGCCGATGGGAGGTGCTGACCGGTCCATCGGTGTGGTTGCGAAGTTCGGAGCTGTCGGCGGCTGAGACTGAGGGGATGAGCGGGGGACCAGTATTCCTCGCCCGTTCCAGAGATGGTCAGGACGATCTCTTCGCGATGTTCGCGTGCTTCGGAGCGCAGCACATCATCGCCATACCGGCGGACTCGATCGCGAAATTCTTGCGCGAGCAACACGTCCCGGTCGCGCGCCGCTCAGAACCCTTCATCAGATTACCCTAAAGTAGGGTCGGCACATTCAATGTGGGGTCGGCACTTTCAATGTGGGGTCGGCACTTTCAATGTGGGCTCGGCACTTTCAATGTGGGCTCGGCACTTTCAGTGCCGACCTAGCGTCGATTCACAAGCCACACTCCGGCAAGTACCAAGGCAGCGCCCGGCAGCGTCGTGACGGCCAACTCTTCGTGTGCGACGAGCATGCCCAAGATGACCGCGATCACCGGAGTGATGTAGGTGAGCACGGAGAGCCTCGTGACCGGCATGCGCTTGAGCAGCGTGAAGTAAGCCAAGAACACGATGCACGAGCCAAACACGATGAGGTAGGCAAGCGCGCCCGCGGAGACGGGCGTGAAATGTATCGTGCGTCCGTGCTCGATCGTCAGCGCAAGCACGCCCAAAAGAGCGCCGCCGATGAGTTGCCCTGGCGCCACGGTGGCCAAAGGCGAGATGCCGTGCGCGAAGCGCTTTGCGAACACCGTTGCGAACGCCGGGCCGATGACCGCGAGCAGCAGCGCGGCGACGCCCAAGGGCGGCGCGTGGCCTGCATGGATCACTTCCGACCAGTAGATGACGACTACGCCGATAAATCCAACGGCCAACCCCGCGACGTTGACGAGCGAGAGATGCTCCATGCGGAAGATCAGGGCCGCGTTCACCGCCGTGAAGATCGGGAGCGTTGCGAATAAGACCGCCGCAAGACCGCTCGGCACGGTTTGTTCGGCCCAATAGATGAGCGCG
>JAFANK010000208.1 GCA_019232725.1 Vulcanimicrobiota bacterium
GGGCCGCATGCTGTTCCGCCTGATCTGCCGCCGGCTGGGATTCGATCCAGTGCTGGTCGAGAGCGACGATCCGTTCGCACGCTATCAAGTGGATGGGTCCCCGTGCCTGCTCATCGGCGACAAAGCGATCGATGCGACCCAACAGGCGCCGCTCGCAAGCGTCCACGATCTCGGCCAGCGCTGGTTCGAGCTGACGGGCAACGGCATGGTGTACGCGGTGTGGGCCGCGCGCCGCGACTATGCGATCGCCGCGCCGGACAACGTGCGTGCGGTCTCGGCGAGTCTGCGCATGGCGTTGCGCTGGGGACTGGAGAACATGGCGACCGTCATCGCGCGGGCACAGTCCGCGCGCTATCGCCCGACCGGATTCTACGAGATGTATTATCGCGCGTTGCGTTTTGAGCTCGATGGCGAGGCGCGTACAGCACTTGCCCGGTTCTTCGAGACGGCATACGCGAACGACATGATCCCCGCCGTGCCTCGCCTACAGTTCTTCGAGGAAGTGCCGCTGCATGTCTGACGTCGCCCGACTGCTCGAGCGATCCGTGGCGGGCAAGCGCCTGACTCCCGCCGAGGGACTGCTGCTGTACCGTGAAGCGCCGTTGCACGAGCTAGGTGCCGCCGCACACGAGCGACGCACACAGCTGCACCCGGGGCGCGAGGTCAGCTACGTTATCGACACGACGATCAATTACACGAACATCTGCGACGTGCACTGCTCCTTTTGCGCATTTTTCCGTCCCGAAGGTCACGCTGAAGGCTACACGATGTCGCATGATGAGGTGCTGCAGCGCGTCGCGTTCGCAGCCGAGCGTGGCGCGACGCAGATCATGATCCAAGGCGGCGTCAACCCACAGCTCCCGATTAGCTACTACACGCAGCTCTTCGAGAAGGTCACGGCGGCGTTCCCTGAGGTGGACATCCACTCGCTGTCGACGAGCGAGATCTGCGGGATTGCCAAGCGAGAACAGATGTCCGTCGAGGATGTGCTGTCAACGCTGCGGGCAACGGGCTTGAAATCATTGCCCGGCGCCGGAGCGGAGATCCTCGTCGAGCGCGTACGCAAACGCATCTCTGCACGCAAGATCGACGACGACCGTTGGCTTGAGGTCATGCGGACGGCACAGCGGCTCGGGATGCCGACGACGGCCACTATGATGTTCGGCTCAGTGGAAACGGATACAGAGCGCATCACCCATCTGGACGTGCTCCGAGAGCTCCAGGATGAGATGCACGGATTTTCGGCGTTCATCCCATGGTACTACGTGCCCCACAAGACGCCGCTGCGCGGGCGCGAGGCGACCGGCATCGAGTATCTGCGCGTGATCGCGATCAGCAGGCTGTATCTCGACAATTTCGCGCACATCCAAGCGTCGTGGTTGACGCCCGGATTGAAGCTCGG
Organism: Vulcanimicrobiota bacterium; assembly: GCA_019232725.1. Taxonomy (GTDB): domain Bacteria; phylum Vulcanimicrobiota; class Vulcanimicrobiia; order Eremiobacterales; family Eremiobacteraceae; genus JAFANK01. The sequence continues at coordinate 1,403 of JAFANK010000208.1, forward strand.
ACAGCTCGCGCTGCTCTTCGGCGCGGACGATATGGGCGGCACGATCCTTGAAGAGCGCGTGGTGACCTTGGCCGGCAGCACAAACGTTGCCAGCCGGAAGGATCTGGAGCGAGCTATTCGTCAAGCCGGGTACGTTCCGGCAGTGCGCGACACGTACTTCAACCGCCGCGACTACCCACTCGCCACCCCCGCCTAGCTCTCAAATGTAGGGGCGGCACTTTAGTGCCGCCCATTATCTTTATCTTGAAACCAGCCGGAAAAATTCGAGCAGGCTATCCAGGGGTGGCGGCAGCGGTGAGCCTTGGAGGATGGCCGTGAAGAACCCATCGCGGACGGCGTCGGGGGCGAAGGCTGCAAGCCGGCGCACGAATTCCTTGAGGTTCAGCTCGGTCGAGTAGGTGGCCGCATCGCCGAGCGCTTTGCGGAAATTGAATGACGACGCGTTCAGGTACCAAAGCTCCGGTAACTTGTCGACGCGCAGGGCGATCGCGTAATAGAGTTCTTCGCTAGTCACTTCCGTGCCACCGCGTTGGCTCGGGTCGAGCGCCGACCGTGGCAGCTGACCCGTAGCTTGCAAAGCAGTGGAACTTAAGGCTGCCCCTTGCGAACGCGGCGACACTCGTCGCACGGAGACGTGCCTGATACGCGCGCCGTATAGCGCCTGCAGCTGCTCGACCGGAACGAGCCGTTCGTTGCCGCCGTCGGCGAGCTGCACGCGCAGCCGCCGCTCCGGCGATTCGAAGACGAGCGTGCCGATGCGCGCGTTGGGGGGCATCGCCACGCCGAATTCCTCTTCCGCAGTCGGGCTCAAGTCTGAGGCGTGCTGCTCGTCCATCTTCGTTACCGTTTGCCCTGCCAGTCATCAGAAGTGAAATTGTCCACGTGCACGTCGGGATATAGCCCATCGACTCGGGCCTTGGTGAACGCGTCGAGCAGCGCAAGACCAGCATCGTTGGCGTACGTGACTTGCGCGACGTTGAAGGGCGCCATCGCATCGTTGGCGTTCGTGGCGGTGAATTCGATCATCACGTGATCGGTCGTGTCATACAGGTCCTTGGTGCGCGTGTCCCCGCTCTTTTCGATCGCGTCATAACTCTCACGGTGGCCAGTGCGGTGACGTGGGTGCGCTGCGAGCGCCGCACGCACATCATCTTCCGACATACCAAGCGTCACGCCAAACGGTCCGCGAAACTGCGGATCGTCGTTGACCGAAACCGCGACGACATTGCCGTCACGCAGCAGCACTTGGCCGAACGGATAGGTCATGACCTGCGCCTGGACTCCTGGGAGCGAGAAAGGTCCCTCATCGTGCGGCTTGCCGAGCAAGTCAATGACGCGCGCACGTGTGATGCCCGGCACGACGTCGGGCCGGTAGCCGTTGGTCACCGCCGCTTGATGCCCACACGACGCGATCAGTAAGGGCATCGTCAACGCGAGCGCCGTGACCGCTTGCCGGCAGCGGGTCCAGGCCCTCATTTGTCAGCGCCTACTTCACACGATTCAAAGTCGAACGTGTACACCCCAAGCCCATACTCGACGGGCCGCAGCGTGAGGTCGTGATGTCCGAAGTGACGGTTCATCACGAGCTCGTAAGCCCGCGGTGCATCGACGGTCACAAAAGCGCGTCCGTCAGCGTCGTACCGCACGTCGCTGCCGGCATCTTGCTGCGCAAGCGGTTTCCCATCTTGTTCTACATATACAGTAATCGGCTTCCCCGCTTCTGGTTTCAACACGGAAACGACCTCGAGAGCGTGATAGCGCAGATCGATGTGATCGCTCGCGGCCGCATCCGTGCGGGCATGCACCATCGCCTGTTCGGCGTTGAACCACGGGCCCTGCAAATACACGAACCCATCAAAGTGGTTGTGCCCGCTGTCGTGATAGTTCACCACATCGCCGCGGTGATATCCCTCGCGGTTGCCAAGCGCAGCATCGGGCGAGCGCCAGAGGCCGACATAGACCTCAGGCGTTTGTGGATAGCATACCGCACCCGCTTTTGTGTAGCTGTCAACAGCCAGCAGCGCCATCGGTTTTGGTAGTTGCGCACTCGGATGCTGTGCTTTGATGAGGCTCTGGATTTTTGCTTCGGTTGCCGGATAGTCGCCTTCGCCCACGTGATCGAGCACAACGCGCCCGTCCGCATCGGCGAGGAATTCATGCGGCCAGAACGCATTATGATAGCGTTGCCAGATCGCGGCTTGCCCATCGAGCACGACGGGCCAGGTGATGTCAAGACGCTTCACGGCCGCCGCCACATTGGCTTGCTCACCGGAGAACGCGAACTCAGGTGTATGCACGCCGATGACCACGAATCCATACTGCTTGTAACGATCATACCAGGTCCGGACATAGGGTAGCTCTTTGAGACAGTTGATACAGGTGTATTCCCAAAAATCGACCAGGACGATCTTGCCTCGCAGGCTCTGGGGCGTCAGCGGGTCGGAATTGATCCAGCCGGTGTTGCCGTCAAAAGGCAAAATAGTTGGGACGCTTGCCGTTGCCGCAGCGACGAGGCCTCCGCTTGCCATGATGCACGCCGAAAGAAGCGCGACGATGACGACCGGTAAACGAAAGCCAACGCTCGCCGCGCTCACGGCTCGATGACGCCCGATGCCAGCACTTCGTCGTCTGTCTCGTCGTACAGCACGAGGAGCTGGCCTGGCGCAAGCGTGGGCACCGGTTCATCAAAATCAACGATGAGTGCGTCGCCGTCGAGCCGCGCCGTCGCAGAAATACCGCGGCTGCGATAACGGCACACGGCCAAACCCCGCGCTGTGCCGGTGCGGAAGTGCTCAGGCCGCAACACGTTCGCCTGCGAACACACGGCGCTGTGGCGGCGCAGATCCTCGCGGCGGCCGATGATCACCGCGTTCGACATGCGATCCGTTCGCACGACGTACCACGGGCCATCGGCTAGCGTATCAGGCAAACCGCGACGTTGGCCGACGGTGTAGCCCACCAAGCCATCATGCTCGCCGATGATGTCGCCGTCAAGCGTGATGACAGGCCCCGGGCGCCCGCTTTCGGGATGGCGCTCCACGATGAATGAACGGTAGTCACCGTCCACAAAACACAGGTCGACGGAATCGGGTTTCTCTGCGACATCCAGACCAAGCGCTCGCGCCATCGCCCGGGTTTCATCTTTGGTGTGCTCGCCAAGCGGCATGACTAGCGCGCCGAGCTGTGCTGGTCGCAGGCCGGCCAGCATGTACGACTGATCCTTCGTGCGATCGACCGCCCGTCGCAAGTGCGGGCCGCTGCCATTGCACTCGACACGCGCGTAGTGCCCAGTGACGAGCGTCACAGCGCCGAGCGCTCTCGCAAAGTCGAGGAGCACGCCGAACTTGACGAGGTTGTTGCAAGCCACACACGGATTGGGCGTACGCCCTGCCAGGTACTCGCGGCAGAAATAGTCCACGACGGCGCGGCTGAACGCCGCCTCGAAGTTGACGATATAATGAGGTATACCGGCCACGGCGGCGGCATTTTTCGCATCTTCGTACGCGGTCGGACCGCAGCATTGGCGGACCTTCTCGCTCAAGCGCCCGGAGCCTGGACTCCATAGCCGCATGGTGACACCGACCGCTTCGACCCCCGCGCGAACGGCAAGCGCCGTTGCGACCGCGCTGTCGACGCCTCCGCTCATGGCGGCAAAACAGAGGCCGGCCGCGCCCGGCAGGCGAGCCACGGGGATGTGGAGCGTTTCGTTGTCGGTGATCACAAGCTGCTGCATTTCACGCTGGGGCGAACAGTCCACCGAAGGACAAACCCCGAACGTTTCCAATTCTTGGGAACGGCGCCGCGTTCATCCACGCTCTTCGAACACCGTTTCGTGCCCGTCGTGGCTTTTTGAACGCTGCCGCACCGCCATCCCGAAGTCTCCTTTGCCCCGCGCCGCCCGCGACCAGGCTTTATGAGCGACACACGCATTCAGGACATCGGCCAGCAGCTCGCGCGCGCACGCGAGCGTCATGGCATGTCGCCGTGCGAGGTGGCCGACCGGCTGCGCATCCGCGCCATGTTCGTCGACGCATTGGAGCGCGAGGAATGGGCGGTGATCGGCGAGTTCGTCTACGTGCGTGGTTTTTTGAAGAATTATGCCAAGCTGGTCGGCTTGGATCCAGCGCCGCTTGTCGCCCAACTCGCCGAAGAGTATGCGCCCGAGATCGCAGCGCCACGCCCTGCGCTTGATTCGCTCGCTGGCGCCGGTCTCTCGAGCGTCAGCCCGCTGCAGCCGCCGCCGCCATCGCGACGGTGGTTCCCGTGGATGCTGGGAACGATGACGGCGATCGCCGCAGCCCTCGTCGTCATGGTTGGCATCAGTCTCGTCCAAACGCTGACCGCTGCCAACCGCGTCGTGCCTGTCGCAACACCGCTTGCGCCTGCCTCCACATCCTGGGTGACGCCGCAACCCGCTGTCGCGCTC
>JAFANK010000132.1 GCA_019232725.1 Vulcanimicrobiota bacterium
TTGGCATTTCGCACGAGACGCGTGGCAATGCGATCGCAGCAGCACGACTGCCGAATTATCGCCGCCTTGCCGCGTCATATCCGTATACCGAGATCGGCGCGGCCGAAGAGGCGGTCGGGCTGCCGCACGGCCAGCAGGGCAATAGCGAGGTCGGCCATCTCAATCTGGGTGCTGGCCGCGTCGTGCTGCAAAGTGTCACGCGCATCGACCACGCGATCGAGGATGGCAGCTTTGCCGCCAATCCTGTGCTGCGGCAGTGCTTCACGCACGTGCAACGCACGGGTGGCACGCTGCACGTCATGGGGCTTGTTTCGCCGGGCGGCGTGCATTCATCGATGCGGCACCTCTACGCAGTCTTAGATGCAGCGCGCACCGCCGGCGTCACGGTCCGGGTGGCAGCCTTTTTGGATGGACGAGATACGCCGCCGCAAAGCGCCGGACGCTACCTTGAGGAGGTCCGCCGTTACTGCGAACGGCTGGGGAACGCCTCGATCTCGATGATCTGCGGCCGCTACTACGCGATGGACCGCGACAAGCGCTGGGAGCGCACGAAGATCGCGTACGACGCCCTGGTCGAAGGAGTGGCGCACAGCGCGCCGTCGGTGCAGGCCGCTGTCGATGCTGCCTACGCTCGCGGTGAAACGGATGAGTTCGTCACACCCGTCATCATCGGCGCGCCCGCGCCGATCGTGCGTAATGGTGATGCCTGCTTTTTCTTCAACTTCCGCCCCGACCGCGCGCGCCAGCTCACGCGAGCGTTTTCGGAGGACGGGTTCGCAGAATTTCCCGTGCGCGGGTTTTCGGACTTCGTGTTCGCGATCATGACGTTGTACGATGTCAGCTTCCCGAACCCAGTCATGTTCGGCAAGATCTTTGAAGCGTGGACGCTCGGGGAGGTCGTCGAGCGGGCTGGCTTTGCACAGCTACGGCTTGCCGAGACCGAGAAGTACGCGCATGTGACGTATTTCTTCTCCGGCGGGCGTGAGGAGCCGTTTGCGGGGGAAGACCGCGTTCTCGTGCCCTCGGCGCGTGATGTTGGCACCTACGACCACTTGCCGCAGATGCGCGCACGCGAGATCACAGAAAAAGCGCTCGAGGCGATCGCGAGCCAGCGTTATCCGCTCATCGTCATGAACTACGCCAATCCTGACATGGTCGGGCACACCGGGAATTGGGACGCCATCATCACCGCGCTGGAAGTCGTGGACGAGTGCCTGGGGCGCCTGGAGGCTGCCGCGCTTTCCAGCGGCAGTACGTTGATCGTCACCGCAGATCACGGCAATGCGGAGGAGAAAATCGACCGTAAGACCGGCGAACGCCTGACGGCGCATACCTGCAATCCGGTGCCGCTCATCTTGATCTCAGAACCGAAAAGCGGCGGGCTGGCCGCGGGTGGCAAGCTTGCCGATGTTGCACCGACGATCTGTCGTTTGTTGGCGCTGCCGCAACCTGAACTCATGACCGGACGCTGCCTGCTCGCCTGATACTAGTCTAGTCGCCAAAAATCTCCGGTCAGTTCGAGGCTCGTAAAGATCTCATGCGCTTCGCGAGCGCTGAAGCGCCGCCAAGACGGATCACGCCGATCTGCGCTGTACCACGCGCGAGCAAGCCGCCAGCACTGACCGAGCGTCAGCATGGCGCCGCGTTTAAACCGCCAATCCTCACACCATTTGGCGACGTGGTCTTCCGACCGGAAGACGAGCATCGTCTTTCAGTTGAAGACGATGTCATCCCACCATTGGGCGGCGGGAATGGCAAAGTGTGCGCGCCACTCGCTCGTATCCGAAACCTCTTCAGGAACGCGGATATCCATCGCAGTACCGCAGCATCCGCACGATGTCCGGATCAAGCCTGGTCGTTGCAGCATCGCAGCGATGCCCATCGCATCCCAAATGCAGTTGCCGTACCACGAACGTGCACCGATGGTGATGGGAAACGGCGTCGGGACTGCGCTGAACGGGTTCGCCATGAGGATCTCGCCGTTACGTTGCAACACGAGCATATGCGCCTCTCCCAGACGTGCCAGCGAGGCGGCGACGTTCTCGGCCGCCACGCGTGCGCTGTGCGCCAGAGCTGCGACCGATGGCATCGCTGCGCCGCCGAGCAATCGCTCGTAGATCAGCCGCCGCAGCTCGAGGTCGAGAGGCTGCAATCCGCTCATGTCGCTGCGACCGTTTGACGTTCGTGGTGACAATCTTCGTGTTCACAACTTGGACACATCGGAGTAGCGTCGCGGAAAAATAGGGCCGGTACGCTCGGGCCTCCCCAATAGCGCGGAGGCACGATCTCACATGGACGCTGCCGACAACCTTATCACCGCAGCCGAGGGCATGCGGATCCAAAGCGATTCCCTCGGCGTCATCGCGCAAAATCTCGCCAATGTCTCCACGGCCGGTTTTCGCTCTCGCGAGGCCGCTTTCTCAGGTTTCGGGCGGGAACTCGAGGCGTCGGTAGCGCTCAGTGCGGCGCAGGGTCCGCTCCGGCATACGGGCGTTCCCACGGACTTCGCGCTCTCGGGCCCTGGATTTTTCGCCGTTGCCGCGCCGAGCGGCGTGCGATATACGCGCGATGGCCGAATGTCCGTCGACGCGTCTGGCTACTTGGCGGATGCGCGAGGCAATCGGGTGCTGGGATCGCTTGGACCCGTTGCGTTTCCACGTGGTGCCCACGTCGCTGAAGACGGCCGCATCGTTGTCAGCGGCGCCGTGCGCGACCGGCTGCGGATAGTCGCGTTCCCCAAGAGCTGCGAACCCGAAGCGGATGGACTCTTGCGAGCTCCGGCCGGGTGCACTGGTCAGCGCGCCGCCGCGACCGTGCACGCCGGTTACTTGGAAGATTCGGGCGTCGATGCCATCGCGCAGATGACTGCGATCATCGCCGCCGAGCGCAGCTACGAAGCCAACGAAAAAGTCGTCGCCCAGACTGATGAGCGGCTCCGACGGTTGGTCACCGATCTCCCAGTGTTGCACTCATGAATCGCCCGCTCTCGGTAGGCGCCGCCGGTATGGCGACGCAGAGCGCCGTCCTTGACAACATCGCGGCGAACCTGGCCAATGTCGACGTGCCCGGCTACCGCGTCAGCCGCACCGAGTTCGCCGCATTCATCAGCCCGGATGGCCGGGTTGTCGCCCCGCAAAACGGCGGCGAACACCGGCTCTTCACGCAAGGCCGCCTCGATGCCACGAACAACCTGAACGATCTCGCGATCGATGGTGAAGGGTTCTTCATCGTTTTGCCTTCAGGCGGGGGCCGAGCATACACGCGCGCAGGCAACTTCACGCCTGATGGCGCGGGAGGACTGCGGCTGCCCAACGGCGCCGAGCTTGAGGGCGTGCGCCTTCCTCGCGGCAGCGTTTCGTTCAGCGTAGACGATCATGGCAAAGTACTCGCGCAGGTCGCCGGTCGAAAGGGTGATGTCGGAGTTGGACGCATCTCGCTCGCAACGTTTGCGAATCCGTCTGCCCTAGATCTTCGGGCTGATGGTCTTTTCTACCGAACGCGCGATGCCGGACAGACGCTTACCGCCCCGGCCGGTGCACCCTATGGCGCCATCAAGCAGCGCTATCTGGAACGCGCGAATGTCACCGTCGTCGCCGCCATGATGGCACTGCTCGCGGCGCAACGCGCTTACGAGGCAAACGCGAAAGTCGTGCAGGCGGCAGACGAGATGCTGCGCCTCGCCAACAATCTTGAGCGCGGTTGATGCACGCGGATACGACGGGCATCGAGGCTACGCAACTGCGCGACGTGTGCGGTCAATTGGAACACGTGCTGCTCGCGTCACTTCTTCCTGCATCCTTGTTCACATGCGCTACTGCACCTGGGCAGCAGGGCGAAACAGAAGATGTGCCGCCCTCGGGTGCGGGGCCCGAGATTTTCCGCGAAGCACTCGCCACCGCCATCGAACGCAGCGGCGGCGTCGGTCTGGGAGCCGAGCTCGCCCAGCTGCTGTCTGGACACGCACCATGATCGGGCACGACAGTGACATCGAAGAGGCCGCAAGGCTTTTCGCGTTGACGCGTGCGCCAAGAGCCCGCGAACTCGTCTGCGAACTGGCGTTGCCGCAGGTCCGCCGGCTGGCCTCAAGCGTGCTGCGGAGATTGCCGCCGCATTTCACGGATGAGGACCTGATCGGCGACGGTTGTGTGGGTTTGCTCCGCGCGATCGATCGATTCGATCCCGAACGCGGCATGAGCTTTGTGAAGTGGGCCTCACGCCTGATCCGCGGTTCCATGCTCAACGGCCTTCGCCGTATGGACAGCATCCCCGAACGAGTCCGCCGCGATGCGCGCGTCTTGGACAAAGCGCGGTGGTGTGTCGCCCAGAGCGCAGGCACGACGCCGACCGACGCGGCTGCCGCATGCCATGCAGGTCTCTCCCGGTCGAAGCTCGCCACCGTGCAACTCGCCTTGCGACGAGCCGTGCCGCTTTCATTAGAAGCGCCTGCGCGTCAGCACCTCGAGAATCCGGTGATGGTGCGCGATCGTCTCGCCGCTGACGACGACGACCCCGGCACGACCGTCGTGACCAAAGCGGCCCACACTGCCTTGAGCAACGCCGTGCGCAGACTCCCCAAGCGTGAGCGTATGATCGTCGCGGCCTTCTATGGCAAA
>JAFANK010000088.1 GCA_019232725.1 Vulcanimicrobiota bacterium
CTCGCGGCTACGAAGGTGAAGTTTTTCGTCGATTATCGCGGCCAACGCGACATTATCGAGGATAAAGGCACATTCTCGCCAGGCATCAAGATCTCGCACGGATTCGAGGATTTTAGCGGTATGGTCTGGGAAGGGCCGACGCCGGACTACTGCCTGCCGATCTACGTAAAGTTTAGCGACGGCTCTATCTGGGAGATCAACACGTCGCAGCCCCAACAATGACAGTGAGCAGAGGTCGCACATAGCGTAGGGGTGGCGCTTACGTGCCACCTCGTGTCACGCAGCGCGCCGTGCGAAACGAACGCTCGAGACGGTGAGCAAGAAGACGCCGAGCGCCAGCATGGCGACGATCGATGGCCAGAGGTCTGCGACGCCGGCGCCGCGCAGCACGATGCCACGCAGGATTTCTAAGAAGTAGGTCAGCGGAATCGCGTAGCCGAGCCATTGCAGCACGACCGGCATAAGGTCGCGCTCGAACACAAATCCAGAAAGCAAGATCGACGGCAAGGTGATCGCAAAGGTCATGAGCACCGCTTGGGCTTGGGTTCGCGCGATGCTCGAGATCATGAGGCCAAGGCCGAGCGCGACCAGCAAGAACGCAAACGCAAGCACCACGAGCAGCGTGAAACTGCCGGCGATGGGCACGCCGAAGATGAACACCATGGCCGCCAGCACGGCGAAGAAGTCCAACATCGAGATGGCCGCATAGGGCATGATCTTGCCGAGCATGAGCCCCATGACCCCGATCGGCGTCACGAGCAGCTGATCGAGCGTTCCGCGTTCGCGCTCTCCGACAATGGAGAGCGACATCAAGAACACGGTGATCAGCTGCATGATCACGCCGACCAACCCGGGGACGAAGAAATTCGCGCTACGCAGGCTTGGATTGAAGAGCATGCGTGGCCGTACGTCGACGAGTTGCGGCTCGAGCGTCGTCCCCTGGCCGAATTCGGTCGACAGCGCGCTGCCGATCGTGGTGGCCGCGGCATAGGCCTGCTGTGCGACGTTGGAATCCGATCCGTCGATGAGCACTTGGATCTGCGCGCCGCGTCCACTGCCGACATCAGCCGAGAAATTCGGCGGAATATCGAAGGCGGCTTTGACCTTATCGCGTACGATCAGGCGACGCAGGTCCTCGCGCGACCTGGCCACGATCGCGAAGTCGAACTGTTGCGAGGCGCGCATCGCGTCGAGCGCGCGCACGGCGAGAGGACCGCGATCCTCATCCAAGTAGGCAGCCCCGATGTGTTCGACACGCATGTTGACCGCGTACCCGAAGATCGTCATCTGCACGACCGGCAGTGCGACTGCCAGGATGAGCGTCAACCGGTCGCGCGTGACGTGGATGACCTCTTTGTAGAGGATGGCAGCGAAGCCCGAGAAGTCGAGCGCGGGTCTCACGCTGCGCTGCGGCGCCTGGTGAGCGCGACGAAGACATCTTCGACCGACGGCTCTATCCGATCGACCGCCTCGATGCGGCCCGCGGCAGTCACGAGATCATCGCGTAAGCGCTGCGTGCCTGTGGCAGCATCGACGACCAGATGCAGGTCGCGCCCGAAGATCGTGGCCTCGCGCACGTATGGGAGATGCGTCGCGACTGAGAAAGCCGCCATGATGTTCTCAACCGTGACGCGATAGCGAGTGGTACCCGGCGGATCGACACCGGGGAGCCGGCGCAGCTCGTCGATGGTGCCGAGGGCGATGAGCTCGCCTTCGAAGATGTAGCCAAGCGCTGCGCAGCGTTCCGCTTCATCCATATAATGCGTGGTCACAAAGAGCGTCACGCCTTGTCCGGCCAGCGTGAAGAGCAGATCCCATAGATCGCGTCGTGCGACCGGGTCGATCCCAGCCGTGGGTTCGTCCAAGAATAGCACCCGGGGCTCGTGCAAGAACGCGCAGGCCAGTGCAAGGCGCTGCTTCCATCCGCCTGACAGCGCTGCAGCCAATCGCCGGCGGTACGGCGAGAGCCCCGTCAGCTCGACAACGGCTGCCGAGCGCGCATCACGCCGCGCGCGGTCGAGTTGGTACGCGCGGCCGTAGAACTCCAAGTTCTCATCCACCGTCAAGTCGCCGTAGAGCGAGAATGATTGCGACATGTAGCCGATCGAACGGCGGACCTGATCGCCGTCATGCAGCACGTCGAAGCCGTTGACCGTCGCGGTGCCCGAGGTCGGCTCGATGAGGCCGCACAGCATTTTGATGGTGGTCGACTTGCCGCTGCCGTTAGGTCCCAAGAATCCGAAGATCGAGCCGCTGGCGACCGTCAGCTGCAAATCGCGTACTGCGGTGACATCGCCAAAGCGTTTGGTCAACGAGCGGGCCACGATGGCGTCGCTCACGTCACAGCGAGACCTCGACGGTCGTGCCTCCGGGCAGGCGGCCTTGCGGGTCGTGAATGCGCACCTTCACACCGTAGGTGAGATCGGCGCGGTCCTCGCGCGTCTGCACGTCGCGTGGCGTGAACTGCGCGTCTTGATCGATCTGTTCGATTCTGCCGGTGAATGAGCCGGCCAGCGCGTCCGAACGGATGGTGACCGTTTGACCGACGCTGATCTTGCCGAGATCGCGCTGCGCGACGTAGATGCGCACGTACGGGTCGCGCAGCTCGCGCACGATCGCGACCTGAGCACGCGGGCCGACCAGATCCCCCGCGCGCAAGTCGAGCGCGTCGATGACCCCAGCGGCGGGGGCTCGGATCGTCATCTCGCGCAGATTGGTCTCGGCGGCGGCGACGTTCGCGTTTGCAGCATCAAGGACGGCGCGAGCCTGACCGATCTGATCCGGGCGAGCGCCGGCCTGCACGAGTTGACGATTGGCCACAGCAGATGTGTACGATTGCTGCGCGACGGCCGTGTCCGCCGTCTGCGCTTCGACCAGCCGCGCATGCGCCGCAGCCACAGCGGCCCGCTGTGATCTAACGGCCGCGGCTGCGCTTTGGTAAGTGGCTCGTGCGTCATCGCGCGCTTGCGCCGCGATCGCGCCTTCCGCGAAGAGGCGCTGCATGCGCTCGTAGGCCAGCGTGGCTTGATGATATTGCGCGTGCGCTTGCGCAAGCGCGGCTTGGGCTTGTCGCAGATTGTCGCGTGCGATGCGCAGCTCTTGCGGCGTCTTGTCGAGCACGGCTTTTGCCGAAGCCTCTGCTGCTAGCGCCCGCGAGACTTCCTCTGGTCGTGGGCCGGCGACCAGATCCGCAAGCGCCGCTCGGGCCTGCGCAGCTTGGCTGCGCGCTGCCGCGAGTGCGGCTTGCTGTCCACTGGCATCGAGCTGCACGAGCGCTTGGCCGGTTCTCACGCGCTGGCCATCGCTTGCGAAGATGTTGGTGACGCGCCCGCCGATGGTGCTGCCCACGCGTGCGGATTCTGTCTGCAGCGTGCCGCTGTACGCGAAATGATCGCTCGAACACGACGCAGCACATGCGAGCGCCACAACGTTGACAAGCAGGGACATCCGCTCGGCCGTACGCATTGCGCCGTCGCTTTAGCGGTCTGGCTGAAAGCGCCCTTTCTGCAACATCGTTGCGAGCTGCTGTGCGTTGGTCGGCGCCTTGCCGAGATGATGATTATTGAAGAAGACGTACGCCTCGCGCGATTGCTCTTCGACGGCGGCGATACGCGGCAGCCACTCGACGAGCTCCTGCTCAGAGTACAGATAGTCATAGCGCTCGTGGGCGGCGCGTTCTTGCCGCCACCATTTCCCATAGTTGCGGCCATGCAGGCGGACGTAACCCACGGACGACGTGACGTCCGCGCCGGGCCGCATGAGCGAGGAGAACCGCGGCTCATCCACATTGCACCAGCCGATGCGTAAGCCGTGCAACAGTTCCATGGTCGCATCCGACTGCCAGGAGCGGTGCCGGAACTCAGCGATGAGCGCGGTGGCGCTCCACCGTTCGCGCAGCCAGCGCAGCCGCTCGTCCGCCTCGGGCCCTGGGCGAAAGCTATGTGGGAATTGCGCGAGCACCGCGCCGAGCTTGCCGTTCGCGGCGATGGGTTCGAGTGCTGCCGCAAACGCCTCGGCGTCGGCTTGGGGTGGCGTCTCGGTCGCAGGCAAGTGGGTGATGCTGCCGGGCGCTTTCACGGTGAAACGGAAGTGCGCAGGCGTGCGACGGTCCATGCTCTCGAACAGCTGCGGCTTCGGGATGGCGTAATACGTGCTGTCGATCTCGACGCAGTCAAAACGCTCGGCGTAGTAGGGCAGCATGTCGAGCGATGCGATGCCCTTCGGATAAAACGGTCCGATCCAGTCGCGGTAGGAGAAACCGCAGGTACCGATGTGCAGTGCCACAACGCACCACACATCGGCCTTAAGGGGGGTCGAACCCTCCCGCGGTGCGCCCTAGTGCGGAGCGGCGCTCGCGGTCGCCGAGCTCGGAGAGCCGGAAGCGCTCAAGCGCAGCGCCACATCCTTTTGTGCGCCGCAGCCACCAAAGACCAGTGCGCCGTCCTTGTCTTTGCCAACCGTGCGGCACAAGTAGGAATCGGTGGTCTTCTGGGTGCCGCTTTGTTTTTCGACGAGTTCGGAGATGCTGCACCCATGATCGTCGCCGCCATCGACCGTGGCAAAGGTGTAGGCGGTGGGAAGGCCTGCGTCATCGTGGCCGTTGGCGTACAGCGTTGCTTGCCGGCATGACGTGAACGCGGCCGAGAAGCAATTAAAGGCTCGCGCCGCGTCAGCGCTGCTCGACGTTGCGAGGTCGATGGTGCCGCACGACGTCGGATCGTTTGACGTATCCGCAAGCGTTCGCGTTTGTGTCGTCGCGATGCATGCTGCGGCGACGAACGCGATCGCGAGCATCAGTCCGACGTACCCAAGAGTTCTGCTGCGCATGGAAAAGAGCGCTCCTTTCCCCGGACTCATGCTGTGAGGCGCGCCGGGAGTTGTCCTCGGGCTCTACCGGCAGGTCACAGGGAATGTTTCGTTTTTTCATCTCGCACGAGATAAAAGATTCCGCCGAGTATGTGCCAGGGAGAAAGTTCTAGACGGCTGTTTGGATGTGGTGGGTTCCGAGCCAGCGCTCAAAATCGGGCTCGGGCATCGGACGTGCGAACAGAAAGCCTTGCGCCGTGCTGCAGCCCTCGCGGATGAGCCAACCGGCTTGTTCGGTCGTTTCGACTCCCTCGGCGATGATCTCGCGTCCGAGACTGCGACCGAGCGCGATGATCGCCCGCACGATGGCCGCATCGCCCTCATCGGACGGCAAACCGCTGACGAATGAGCGATCGATCTTGATCGTGTCGGCGCCGAGCTTCTTCAGATACGACAGCGAGGAGTAGTAGGTGCCGAAGTCGTCGAGAACCACGCGAAAACCGAGATCGCGGCATTCGCCGATCGTCGTCTGGGCAGCGCTTGGATCGCGTAGCGCGACACTCTCCGTGATCTCAAGCTCGATCGCCTGCGGATTCGCGCCGCTCTCGCCGATCGCTTGGCGCAGCGTGGGCACGAACTCGGGATCTTGGAACTGACGAGCGGAGAGATTCACGGCCAAGCGCAAGCGCTTGCCGGCATCGGCCCACGCCCGTGATTGCCGGAATGCCTCGCGCAGACCCCAGGTGCCCATGCGCACCATGAGGTTGGTCTCCTCGACGAGCGGGATGAACTCGCCGGGCAAGAGCAGCCCGCGCTCCGGGTGCTGCCACCGCATGAGCGCTTCGGATCCGATCACGCTACGCGAGCGGATGTCGATGACGGGCTGATAGAAAAGCGAAAGCTCTGACCGATCGAGCGCGCGCCGCAGACCTTCGCGGATCTGCTGGCGATGTTGCAGCCCTGCGGCGATCTCGTTGCTATAGAAACGATAGCGATCGCGGCCTTCTTCCTTGGCACGATACATGGCCGCGTCGGCATTGGTGAATAATGCCTCGCCGCTGTCGCCGTCGTGCGGAAACACGGCAACGCCGACGCTCGCCGAGAGGTAAAAGTCATGATGGCCCGTGCGATACGGTGTGGCCAGCACCGCACAGATGCGCCGTGCCAACTCTTCCAGTTCGCTGGGGGCTTCGATCTCTGACACGAGCACCGCGAACTCGTCGCCGCCGAGGCGTGCGACTCGGTCTTCATGGCGCACGGCCGCGCCCAGGCGCCGCGCGGCTTCGATCAGGATGGCGTCGCCCCCGTCGTGGCCGAGCGTGTCGTTGACCTCCTTAAACCGGTCGAGGTCGACGTAGATGAGTCCAAAACGGCGATGATGGCGCCGGGCACTTGCGATAGCCTCCCGGATACGCAACTGGAACTGCGCGCGGTTCGGCAACCCTGTGAGCGCGTCATGATACGCGAGGTATGATATCTGCCGGTCTTGCTCGGCCATAAACAAGATGCGCCCGATGTAGTCCCCTAACAGCTCGACGTACGTCCGGTCCTCGTCATCGAACGGACCGGGTGAGGCGAAGGGCGATGCGAAGACGAGGGCATAGCGGCGCTCGCCGACTTGCACCGGCGTGCCGATCATCGCGCGCACGCCCGGCGGACGGAAACGTGCCTGCGACTCAAAGCGCTCATCGGTCTCAAGGTCGCTTGAGTCGACGGTACCGGCGCCCGCAAGAATGAGCCCAGCGATGCGTTCGCATCCCGCGGCCAGCTGGGTGGGCCCGCTCGCGCTGCTCGCGTAGTCGAGGACGAGATGCGTTTCATCGCCGTGCGCGACGAGCGCGATCGGAAAGCCAAGCGCTCGGGACCCTTCCTCGAGCACGCGGCGCGCCAGCTCTTCGCGCGCGATCTCCGAGGTCGTCACCAATCGCCAGAGGGCATCGAGCCGGTCCAGGCGGCGCCGCGCACGGCGCTCCTCGACCGCAAGCTCGGTCACGTCGCGGAAAGACCAGACGCGCCCGACGGGTTTGGCGTCCACGCGTTGTGGCACCGACAGGCGCTCGAAGACCCGGCCGTCTGCGAATTCGATGACGTCGAAACTTTCGATGTCGGGATGGGCATAGAGCTCGCGCACCTTCGCGAGAAATGCATCGGGATGTTTGAGCTGGCTGATGACGCATGCGAGGGCGCGCTCATCGTCATGCGTTGCAAGCACATCGTCCGGGATGCGCCACAGACGCCTGAAGCGCTCGTTGAACCGCACGATCTTGCCGCTCAGATCGACGACCAAAATGCCGTCTGCTGTTGCCTCGAGCGTGGCGAGCAGCAGCGAGTGCTCGTTGAGCAGGTCTTCATAGCCACGCGCGCGCAAGGCGCTTTCCCGCGCGACCCCGACGAGCAGCCCGCCCTCAGATGGTGTGAGTTCGTGCACCGTGAAGCGGACCGGGAAGAGCGTGCCGTCGCGATGGCGTGCGCTTGCGTTCGTCGCGCCGACGCGCACCGGGTCGGCGATGATCATGCGCAGATTCTGACCGAGCATGTCGGCAGCGGCGTGCCCGAACAAACGCTCTGCGGCGCCGTTGAACGACCGTACCGTCCCATCATGCTCGAAGGCGATGA
>JAFANK010000002.1 GCA_019232725.1 Vulcanimicrobiota bacterium
GCTCCTTGAGTTCGAGGATCTAGTCGGACGCGAAGGCATTCCAGGATTTCAAGACCTCATTTCCGTGTTTCGCGGTCGTGCGGAGGTCGAAGAAAGCGGTCTCGAAACCCCGTACTTCCGCATGCTCGCGCGGCTAGTTTTGGCCACTAGCGCAGATGACCCGGAGACCGCTGCTACTCACGCTCGGCGTGTCGTCGAAACGTCAGATGTCTACCTTGATCCGGCGTGGCAAGCCATTGCAAGAGTCTTGGCTGCTGAAGTTGGGGCTGGACCGCGGTCAGCGCTACTCAATGACGCTGGAGCATTTGCAGCACGTGTTGAATCGCCCCACCTTGTGGCTGCTATTGAGAGCGTGAAGCGCAGACACGGCGATCTTGGTTTCCTAAGAACCTTGATCGAGCGCCTGCAGCGAAGCTCGACTCTTCATCCAAAACCACACCTGGAATTGTCGAAACGCGCAATCCTTCTTGGTAAGAGATCAGTAGCGCTAAGCAAACGTGAATTTGAGTTCTTGCTCGCGCTTTCGATGCATCGCCACGGGTTGCAGCGCTCGGAACTCATGGAGTTATTGTGGCCAGAAGGCGAAGACGCGAAATCCCGAAACGCGCTGAACGTAATGGTTCACAGGCTTCGCTCACGGCTCGGTGGCGCTGACATCATTGGCATTGAGGGTGACCGCTACACAATACCACCATCCGTGGTCGTGGACGTTTGGAGTGCGGAAGAAAGTTGGCGTAGGCTCCGCGCGCGACAAGATCTCACAAAAGTCGAGCTTTCACGCCTTCGAGCAAGCGTTGCATGTTTGCGGGATTGTAGCGAAGCTGCCACCTTTCCCGAATGGTTCGGCTCATTTGCTCGTCGCTTCGCGGAATCTGCCCAACAGGTTGCTACAACGCTGTCACGCAGGGCGTTAGCGCGAGGCGATATTGCAGAGGCCCTTAACGTCGCGCGCGACATGGTAGAGTATGATCCGCTCGATGAGACCGCCCGAGAAGTCCTTATCAAAGCTTTGATAGCCTCAGACGACCGAGCCGGAGCATCACGCGAGCTTCGATACTATCGCCAGTTGCTACGCACTGAGCTCGACGCTGAACCATCGGCTGCGTTTTTGAAACAGCTGGAATCCGACTTGGCAGCCGCCCCCGCAAGTTCCTAATTCCAGCGAGCGACGGATTCGCGAACAAAGGTTTCGACGGGTGTTAACGCCACCTTGAAATCACTCGCGGTTTGGGTCATGTTAATTGGCGACTCGTATGTATCCATAAAAGCGAGCATGTCGGACATAAACTGGGGAGCACCAGGTAACGCGCTTCCCGGCGGCAGCTCCTGGAGCACGACAGGGTAGCCTAAAAACAATTCGTATACGGCGACGATATCCCGCCACGACAATGGTCGCGGTCCACCGATAGCTATTGTCTTATTCTTGGCTCCCTGATTGCTGAGCGCTCCCAGCGCAAACGAAGCGACATCCCTTTCAACTATAAACGAGTGCTTTTTGTGACCGGAACCAATCAACGTTACCGGCTGGCGCGCACGCAGCGGCGAATCGACAATCGCGTTGACCCAGACATCCATAAAAATATTCGGCTCTAAGATAGTGTACGGCATCCCACTCGCGCGCAGGTGATCTTCTGTTTTTCCTTTCGCGCTAATGAAGGCAACAGGGCTTTGGGGATTTGCGCCTAGCACTGAGGTGAAGACAAAATGCTGGACACCCGCGGCTGCAGCGGCATCAATGAGGCTTGCGTTCCCCAAAAGATCGACGTTCTCAATACTATCTGCACCGCCGCGCTTGGCTGAGTTCGCGGTTGTCACGACCGCGTCAATCCCCTGGCACGCTCGCTCGAGCGAGCTTGGATCCTTTAGGTCGCCGAAAGCGGGTTGTGCGCCCAGCTCAAGGAGCTCTTCGTATTGGGATCCTTCACGTACTAGAATTCTGACGTCGTTTCCAGCCGAAAGCGCACAATGCGCGATTTTACCACCTAGCCCTCCCGTTGCTCCGACTACTAGTATCATTCTCGCCTCCCGGAATATAGTACATCACGCTCCGCTTACGGCCCGCTTACGTAAGCGACGTGTAATCGGTGCGTGATAGATTTTCAAGGCCGGGCGAAGCTCATTTGCCCGAAAGGAGCGATTTGACATGCGTCTTCTAGCAAAATTCCGCGCCTGTCCAACGCTCGCAGTGCTCGCTCTCGCAGGTTTTGATGTCTTGCGGCCTGCGGGTGCCGCTCCCATTGCGAAACGTGCTTTCTTCGTCCCAGTGTCCGGCGTGGACCGCTAGAGGAAGAAAAGGAGATTATCATGCGTTACGTTTCGTGGACTGCTCCCCTTGTCGCCCTCGTCCTGGCGACTGCGGGGTTCCTAGGTTCTAGCGCCCTTAAGACCCCTGCTTCTGCTGACGGGAGTCCTCGGACAAACATTCCCGCAATCCCATGCTTTAGCGGCGATCAGTGCCTCGAGCTCGACAATCTCGGCAACGGCAAGGGCATTGTGGGAACGGCGGTACGAAATTCCGGGCTCGTTGGCTCAACGCGCAAGTATAGCACAATCGACCCTGGCGATGCAGCTGGATTCGGAGGAGTAGTCGGGATGGATCTTTCCTCGCCACCCGCGGGTCTTAGCAATCCGTTCAGCTTCACAGCGGGTTTGTTCGGCTATTCGAAATCAGGTGATGGCGCCATAATAGTTTCGAACGTCGAAAACGGGTTGGTAGGTTTGACGTTCAACCCAAGCTTGAAAAACGGGGGTACAATCGGGGTGTTCGGTGGCGACTTCTCGACCGATGGCGGTTTATTCAACGAAGGCGTCGTCGGGGTCTCGAGTGGTATTGGCGTTGAGGCGGATGGATTTGCGCCACTGCAACCAGTCAGCGCTCCGCAACTACCGGCGCTCGAAGTACGCTGTGGCGGAGCTCCTGCGATAGTGGCTGCTAACGGCTTTTCCGATCCTACAAATGACATCATGGACCTGGATTGCAATGGTAACCTCACTGTGGCTGGGAGTATCATTAGTCACGGTGTTCCGCTGGCGGTGACCAGGGAAGTAAACGGCACAAAGGTCGTCGCCTACTCGCCTCGTCAGCCTGAACCCACTATGGAAGATGTCGGCGAAGCGCGACTAATGGGCGGCGAGGGCTTTGTTACGATTGATCCGGCCTTTGCTGCAACGATCGATCGTCGCGCGAACTACCTCGTATTCTTAACACCTGAGGGCGATAGCCGCGGCTTGTTTGTCGCGCAAAAAACGCCGTCGGGATTTCTTGTGCGAGAAAACCAAGGTGGGCGCACTTCGCTTGCGTTCGAGTATCGCATAGTGGCCAAGCCATATGATACTGGCGCTGCCCGCCTACCGACCCTGACCTCGGTTGAAAAAGCTCAGCGTGCTGAGCTAAGCGCGCGTCCTCATGTGAGAGTCAGCTATTTACGCCCGTGGCTTTCGAGGCGCGGGATACCTGCGCACAATTGACGGCGGGTGCGGGGCGGGCTAAGGTTCGCCCCGTCTCTGCACATTAAACCGACGGCAACACGAGAATCAAAGCGTTGGGTGTAGCATAAGCATAAGGAGCGGATATCGGCGGACTATTCTGGCCGTCGGCAGAATATGCAGCCCTCGTTAGCACACGGTAGTAGGGACACCTGCAGACGTCCACGGACAACTACGAAACGAATCTGAACATGCCTGTCACGCAGGAGGTCGTGGGTTCGAGTCCCATCAGCGTCGCCAGTCGGTGGCCCCATGATTATCTCATGGGCCCTCTTTATATATGCGCACTGGGCGCTGTGCACAAAGGGCGGCTGGGGCACACGCCAAAAAGCGCCCCTAAAACTCACGTGGGCCTAACATAGGCGCACGCTGTTGACGGCGGTGGCCCTCGCAGGCCTTTTCTCTGTTGTAACTCCGTCTCCAATGAAACGAGGGCGCACCGTGACTCGGATTCGAGACACTTCGATCGTCTCGATCTTGCTTGTCGCTCTTCTGGTCGCGTCAACAGGCAGAGCGTGGGCAGCAAGTGGACGGATCATCGGAAAGGTAGTTGAGGCTGGCACGGGCGCGCCGCTATCCGGTGTGTCAATAACTGCCACCGGACCCATGCACGCGCAGACAGTCACCTCGGGCGCCGGCACCTTCAGCCTGAACAACCTTATCCCAGGTTCGTACATATTGATTACGACCTTCGAGGGCTATGGAACCTCACAGACCAATGGCATCATGGTTGGCGAGGGCATGGAACAAAGCGTCACGATCACGCTTACGCGGCAATCCGATACCGCAACTCTTTCGCTTGGATCAAGCAACTCGGTTCCACCGCCGCTCTTCACATACGCCGGAGACTTACGAGCGTACTATTTCGGCCGAACCAACGGCAATACGTGTCTGACGTGCAAGGTCAACAAGGGTACACCTAATGCTCTCGCCTTTAACTTTGGCGGCGAGCTGCACGGCCAGTTAAATGTACCGCACACGCCGTGGTCGGTTGCGGCAACTTACTTTGGCGCCTTTCCATTTGGAGCTAATTGGCCCGGGCCGCTCAATAACATCGGATACAATCCACAAGTTGATAACACGCTGCCCGGATACACGCTTAACCTCTTTGGCGAAAGCTACGTGCAGTATAAGACTCCGGGCGTGCTCTTCCAAACGGGTCATGAAATAATCTACACGCCGTGGGCCAACGGTGGCGATTCTCGGATGCTTCCGGAGTCGTTTCAGGGTACGCTCATAAGTGGTAACGTGACGCCCAACCTCAATTTGGGTGCCATGTATATGGCGCGCTTCCGAACTCGCGTCATTTCTGCTTTCAATTCAAACACGTTACTGACAAGCTGCAACACTGCTAATCCAACAGGCAAGGGTCCGGTTGAAGGGGTCTCAGGTACCTTTACCGTTCCGGGCGATCCTTGCAACAAACAGCAAACGACATACGGGTTTTCAGAATTTTCCGCGTCGTACAAGTTTGGAAGCAGTGGTTTGGTAGCTAACGTTAACCAATATCAGGTGTACGACATTTCGAGTATGACATGGGTTACGGCGCAATACAATTTTATGAAGCAGTCGAAATTCAACCCATATGTAGCCGGGCAGTTCCTTGCGGAGAACAACTTTGGAACGTCAGTCATCGGCACGGTGCATAGCTACACGTCAGGCGGCCAATTTGGAATGATAATTTATCCCAACTTGCTTTTTACCGTTGGCTATGACGGCTCACCATCGACGGCCTATGTCGTACCAGCGAAAGAATGTAAGGGAACCGCATCGTCTCCGGCTGCAGCATCACCGGGCGTTATTTTTGGCGGCGTCGCGTCCACCACGAATAAGACGTTGCCCAAAGGCGAGGTGACTTGTTACGGAGGCGGACTAGCATCGCCCTACACAGACAATCAAGCTACTGATCCCCTCTACACGACATCATTGACGCAGGGCATGGCCGACGTGCACAAGCCGGGCACTTCAGAAAAGGTTACCCTAGGATGGCAGAGCAACGATAAACGGCTCAAGGCGTTGGTTTCAGATGCCTGGTACAATTACTCTCTGCCGGGCAATGTAGCTGGTGTGGGGAATGGCGATTCTCGCGCCGAGTTTAATATCGATATTCAGTATTTCTTCAACCCAGTTCGTCCTGGTCCATATAAGGGCTTATCTATACGGCAACGATACGGAGACCGAACCCAGTTCTTTACGCCGTATGACTTTAAGTACAGTCGAACGCAACTCGAATACACGTTCTGACGAACGGCTGTCTACCTAGCGATCATCAGCTCAGTTGACTTCACGATTACCGTTACGGTTTGACCCTTCTTGAGGCCAAGGCGTTCTGCCGATGACTTAGTGATAACGGCAGTCAGTTGTGAAGGCGCTACGGAAACCTCGACCTCAGCCATGATCGAGCCCGCTCGAACAGACTTGATCTTACCTTTGATTTGATTACGAGCACTGATTTGCATCAAGATCTCCTAACGAAAGGTTCCTAGGTATTGGGCACAGCGCACTGGGAGCTATTGATTGTGCGTAGAGCATTGTGCGCGACGCACAGCGGTGACACGTTCTCGGCGTCGTAGCCGGCCTCATGCAGGCATTTATTCTTCTCGCTCAGTCGGTTTTGGTCGTATTCGCGGCCGCCTCTTTAAATGGTGCGTTCCCCGAAATTGGCAAACAATTCGAGGCTCAGCACCCCGGCGTAAATGTGAACTTTAGCTTCAATGGTAGCCAGATTCTCGAGTCGCAACTGGCACAGGGAGGTAAGGCCGACGTGTTCGCAAGCGCCGATCAACGTTGGATGGACAAAGCGACCGCCGATGGCCTCGTGAACACTGCGGCGTCATTTGCTGCTAACAGCCTCGTCATCGCGGTGAGCAATACTTCGAAGGTACAAACGGCCTCTGATCTGGCGACGCCGGGGACAAGTTTTGTGGTCTGCGCTGACGCAGTGCCGTGTGGCCGCTATACACGAATCATTTTGCAGAAAATGGATAGCGACCCAAAGTACGGCCCAAGCTACTCGAAGGCGGTACAGAAAAACATCGTCTCGGAGGAGCTTGACGTCGAATCGGTGCTTACGAAGATCAAACTAGGCGCAGCCGATGCAGGAGTCGTCTATCGATCGGACGTTGTAGGATCGGCGCAGAAGCTTCGGGTTGTCGAGTTTCCGAGCAACGATCAACCTACCGTTGTTTATCCCATAGCCGTCTGCAAAGAGAGCGCATCGCCCGATCTAGCAGCGGCCTTTGTCGCCTACGTCCGATCTTCAGACGGGCAGGCAATCCTCAAGCGCTTTGGTTTTACGCCGGCTCCTTGACCTTAAGCCGGTGATTTCAGATCTCTCGCATTAGAATACGGTTGGTGCGCTTGCTTGGTGTAGCATAGGTGTAGCATAAGCAGCGGATATCGGCATGACGTCGGCAGAATATGCACCCCCTCCCCAGAACACGATAGGATGGACGCTTGTAGACGTCCACGGACAACTACGAAACGAATCTGAACATGCCTGTCACGCAGGAGGCCGTGGGTTCGAGTCCCATCAGCGTCGCCACTCAAAAGCCCATGACATAAGACTTCATGGGCTTCACCATTTGCTCAGCATCGAACTCGTGTAGCCAAAAGTCGTGGGCTCGCAGCGCAAGGCGTGGGCTAGTAGCTGCGAGAAAGACCCCGACCGCTTTTCTTCAAGGAGCCGCTATATGTCAAACGACGGAAATAGGGGGACTCGGAGAACTACGAAATCGCTGGAATCGCTGCCGCCGCGTCCTTCGCCTTCGGGAAGCATCGCCGGACCGACGATTGCCGAGTCGGTGTACGCTCCGAAGCAACCCCCGAAGTTGCTACCCGACGGCGCACCAAACATCTTAATCATCCTCATCGACGACGCGGGACCAGCGGTGCCCTCGACGTTTGGCGGCGAAATTACAACCAAGACGCTCGATAAGATCGTCGGCGAGGGGATTACGTACAACCGTTTCCACACGACGGCGATGTGCTCACCAACGCGCGCAGCGCTCTTGACCGGGCGCAATCATCATCGGGTTGGGAACGGTCAGATTGCCGAACTCGCGAACGATTGGGACGGGTACTCTGGACGCATTCCGAAGAGCAGTGCGCTGGTCGCAGAGGTGTTGCGCGATTACGGCTACTGCACGGCAGCCTTTGGAAAGTGGCATAATACCCCGGCCGTCGAAACGACCGCCGCCGGTCCTTTCGACAACTGGCCGAGCGAACGCGGCTTCGAGTATTTTTACGGTTTTCTCGCAGGAGAGGCGTCGCAGTGGGAGCCGAACCTCGTGCGAAACACGACGTCCGTTCTTCCGCCGAAGACGCCCGAAGAGGGCTATCATTTCAGCGAGGACATCGCCGACGACGCAATCGCGTGGCTGCGCCGGCATCACGCGTTTCGCCCGGACAAGCCGTTCTTCATGTACTGGGCGAGCGGCGCCACTCACGCTCCCCATCACATCTTCAAGGAATGGGCTGACAAGTATAAGGGGAAATTCGACGACGGTTGGGATGCCTATCGCGAACGCGCCTTCGCGCGCGCAAAAGAGAAAGGCTGGATTCCGCAAAGCGCCCAGCTTACGCCGCGTCACCCGACGATGGCGTCGTGGGAAAGCATCCCCGAGGACGAAAAGCCGTTCCAACGTCGGCTGATGGAGGTTTATGCGGGGTTCGGCGAGCACGTCGACGTCCAAGCCGGCCGGCTCGTCGATGAACTCGAGCGCCTTGGCTACGGCGACAACACGCTCGTCTTTTACATTTGGGGCGACAACGGTTCATCGGCGGAGGGTCAGAACGGAACCGTCAGCGAGCTGCTGACGCAGAACCAAATTCCGACGACGATCAAACAGCACATTGACGCGCTCAAAGACATTGGCGGATTGGACGCACTGGGGACGCCTTTGACCGACAACCAGTACAATGCCGCGTGGGCCTGGGCCAGCAGCACGCCATACAAAGGCACCAAGTTGCTGGCTTCGCACTTCGGCGGAACCCGCAATCCGATGGCGATTCGGTGGCCGGCGAAGATCAAACACGATCCCGTACCACGGACACAGTTTCATCACGTCAACGACGTCGTCCCAACGATTTACGAGATCCTGGGGATCACGCCGCCTTTTGAGGTCAA
The DNA here is from genome assembly GCA_019232725.1 of Vulcanimicrobiota bacterium. Taxonomy (GTDB): domain Bacteria; phylum Vulcanimicrobiota; class Vulcanimicrobiia; order Eremiobacterales; family Eremiobacteraceae; genus JAFANK01. The sequence continues at coordinate 8,615 of JAFANK010000002.1, forward strand.
CGGCGTCCAGCAAGACCCCATCGACGGCGTGAGCTTCGGGTACACCTTCGACGATCCCAAGGCCAAAGGGCGGCTGATCACACAATATTTCGAGGTCATGGGAAGCCGCGCGATCTACCACGACGGCTGGATGGCCAGTGCCTTCGGACCGCGTGCTCCCTGGGTTCCGGGAGCGCCGCCGGGAATCGCAACGTGGTCTCCGGACAACGACGTTTGGGAGCTCTACAACCTCGAGGACGATTGGAGCCAGGCGAACGATCTCGCGGAGAAGATGTCGGACAAAGTTGCCCAGCTCAAAGAGCTATTCATCGTCGAAGCCGCGAAAAATAAGGTGCTGCCCATCGGCGGTGGCCTTTTCATTCCGGTCTATCATCCCGAATTGCGAGTTGCGCCACCGTACACGGAATGGACGTTTTCCGGAGATACGGTGCGCATGCCGGAGTTTTGCGCCCCTGCGCTCGGCAACAAGCCGAACGTCGTCACGATCGACGCGACCATCCCCGCAAACGCCGATGGCGTGCTCTACAAACTCGGCGCGAATTCGGGTGGACTTACGCTGTACGTTGAGGACGGGATCCTTTGCTACGAGTACAATCTGTTCATCATACAGCGCACGAAGATACGTTCGACAAAGAAGCTCCCCGCCGGCAGGCTAAAAATTGAGGTCGAAACCTCATACGCTGAGCTTCGGCCAGCTGGCCCCCTCGACGTGAAGTTGAAGGTCAATGGAGAGACATTCGCTCAAGGACGCGTGCCGGTTAGCGCGCCGTTGGCTTTCACCGCAAACGATTGCCTCGACATCGGTATCGCGCTTGGGTCTCCGGTCTCACTCGACTATAAAGACAAGGCGCCATTCAAGTTCAACGGGACTATAGACAGCGTTCACGTCCAGTACGTAACGGCAAAGAAACCGGCGATGGCGACTGCCGCAGCTAACTGAACGGGCCTTGCCTGCGCTACTTGCGAGCATGCATCGAGCCCCATGAGCGTCGCCGCTTAGAAGCCCGCAGCACGATTTTGACTTGCGGGCTTCAAAGTTTAGGCGAAACGATGATTCAACAGATCGGTCTGAGCTTGAATTTTGCCTGGTGCCTGACAGGTTCGCCGTGCCCCACGATTTAAGCGCTCAGTAACGCCTTGTTCATAGATTGATCAGGGATGCTCCACGGGTAAACGAGGGGCCCGGTCGCGTTTCAACCTTCTATAGGTGGAACGGAAAATTGTCTACTCGACAGTCTTAGCCCGAGATGGCCTGGTGTAGCATAAGGAGCGGATATCGGCAGACTACTACGGACGTCGGCAGAATATGCACCCCTCCCCAGAAACACGATAGGACGGACGCTTGTAGACGTCCACGGACAACTACGGAACGAATCTGAACATGCCTGTCACGTAGGAGGCCGTGGGTTCGAGTCCCATCAGCGTCGCCAGTCGAAGGCCCATGAGTACGTCATGGGCCTTGTTATGTTGCTTGGCAAAGCAGGCGCGCTTACGACGTACGCCCCCACGCCTGCGCTTCGATCTTCCATTCATCGCCATGCTTTGAGAGCGTATAGGCTAGGGTGCCGGTCCGAGCGACCGTCTGACCCTTTATCGTTACCGAGAGGGTCCCTGAGATGACGGCGTACGCATAACGTCCCTCGACATTCCAGAACCCCATCTCGTACGATAGGTGCTCGTACGTCACGCCAAGGTCCTCACGCCATTTCTTTACGTCAGCTAGCCAATTGTCTGGAGCATTTGGGTTCAACCAGCGATAAGGTGCAATGCCGTCGATGATGATCGCTGAGTCGCTAAAAACACTCAAAAAAAGCTCGGTGTTCTGGGTGTTGAAGCCGTTGATGTGATTCTCGATTAACGTCTGGATTTCAAGCGGTGCTGCGCTGGTCACTGCCATACTTCGATCATTATGAGCCCTCGCATAAACGTTTCGCTTATTCCGTGCTACGCGCCGGGTATGCCGAAGCGCTCTGGCAGACCCGCCTCAGGCGAAGCCCACCCCGGTCTGGTGTAGCATAAGTGTAGCATAAGGAGCTGATATCAGCGCACTATTCTGGACGTCGGCAGAATCGACCCCTCCTCAGAGCATGAGAGGACGGACGCTTGCAGACGTCCACGGGCAACGGTGAAACGAATTTGGATATGCCTGTCACGCAGGAGGTCGTGGGTTCGAGTCCCATCAGCGTCGCCCTTAGCCCATGAAATAAGACGTCATGGGCTTTATTTGTTGGTCATAGATCGACGTCCGCAAGGAGGTCTGCCGCCCGTTCGACACCGGTTGGCTTCGCCAGTCAAAGATCCGGGTTGACTCGTTGGCCCCCTTGTAATTACTAAAGGACGCTTCCTCAAGAGGATGCTACCATCGGACCCGCAATCAGCTTAGACTCGGCGTGGACTAAGTGAGCTTTCTGCGAGGACTAATCAAAGGAGATCATGATGAGTCAGCCCAGTTGGATGAAGCCCGCAGCGATGGCGATCCCCAGAGAGGGATACTTCAAACCTGAGAAAGGCCAATATGGGCCGATTTTTCCACGGACCCCCCTAGGTTACGGGTTTACCATAATCGCGAAAGTCAAACCGGGTCGAGAGGCGGCGGTCCGCGACTACGCGCCAGCGGTTGAGAAACTCATAGCCGATAAACCGGATGGACTCGCGCCGCTGAAATTGCATACTTTGAAGTGGGTGCTCTTCCCAATCGGCGGCGATCTGTATTTCATGTACCAAGGCATCTTCGACACCGACTTCGATAAGTACACGGAAGACGCCGTTGCACTCTTCAGCGAATTTGGCGTCACAACCGTGTTCACGAACCTCGACGGCTTCCCTGAAGACTGGAAGACGAATCCGCAAGCCTTCGTAAAGTTCGTGCGCGAACATCACCATCCGAGCTTTTTGGAATACGCAGAAGTCCCGTACGTAACATCGGACGAGATCAAGAAGGCGCTGCACGTAAAGCAATCAATTTCCGACATGCTTGATCAAATGCAATAGCGAGGAGGTCTACCAATGAGCGAATCGACCTGGTCTCCACGCGTCTACAATCAGATAAACACGCCTCGAAAACAGGAGTCCGGGCAACGCCGATTCAGCATCTACTGGACGTGGAGCTATCCGTGGGAGTCGAATCGCGACGTCACGGAGTTGGACAATCGATTCTCGACTATGACCGAAGTACGCCGGGTCGCCTGGCCTGCCTATGAGACGCCAGCGTATTCCCAAGAAAACTTTTTGCAAGGCATCGCTGGCACTCTAGAGCTCTTCCATCTCTCCATCGTTCTTTTCCAACAGGTCGTGGGGGAAGCGACCGGCCAGCCAGTCCTCGATTATCAGCGGATCGATCAAGCTGGCCAAAAATTGCCGATCGATGAGCGCATTCTTGATGACACCGACACCCTGATGGTGTTCGGTTTGGACCATTTGGTAACAGAACAGGAAGCTGCACCCGAGGAGATTGAGGCGATCAAGCAGTGGCTCACGCGAGAAGGCACGACACTCGTGCTCAGCCCGCACCACGATGTCGGCTTTTCAAACAACATGGATCAGCGGCAAATGGAGTACCGGCATCACCGCGACGCTTTGGTTCCGAGGCAGCAGCGCTTCGGCCGCTATACGCGTTCGCTCATGAAGGCCCTCAGCGTGCCGGTCGAAAACCGCTGGGGCCTTCGACCCGCAACCGTGGAAGGTACGAAGAATCGGATCGCCCCTCTGACGACTTTTCGGGATTTGGACGACCGCGGATTCCTCGAGGGTGTTAAGACGTTCAACTTTCATCCCCATTTGCCGCACTATGCCATCACGACGGATGATGCAAACTCAATCCGTCTGCTCGCAAAGCAGCCGGTCGATCTTACTAGACCTCACCCCTTCACCGAAGCAGGCGAACGCGAATTCAACATGTTCCTGTGGATGCCGGCAAGCGGCCAGCGGGCAGGTGATATTCTGCTCGCGGACTCCACGATTTTCACCACGCTCTTCGGCGGCGACGAGAGCCTCGAACGATTCTGGAAGAACATAGCGACCAAGTGAGCGGCGCGTTGGAACTCGACGACATCCAAAGTGGCGTCGTCAGGCCGCGTCCGACCCCGTACGCGGCGAGCTATGTCTTGATCCGAATTGACGATCAACGAGCCGGGCGAGAGCTCATGCGGCGAGCTGCCGACGCGGTAGCGTCCGTAGCTCGCCCCGATAGTCCGCGGGGTGACATGTGGGTGAGTTGTTCGCTGACGTTTGCAGGTCTGAGAACCCTTGGTGTGCCTCAGGATTCATTGGAGAGCTTTGTCCCAGAATTTCAGCACGGAATGGCGTCAAGAGCGCACGTGCTCGCCGATACGGGCGACAGCGCTCCGGAGCGCTGGGAAAAACCGCTCGGCACGAGCGATGTGCATGTCATATTTACTGCGATCGCGCCGGACGAAGAGCGGCTCGAGGACGAGCTCCTAAAGGTGCGCAACGCGTATGAGCAGTTTCCAGGCATCTCGGCCATTTGGCGGCAGAATTGCTATACGCTGCCGACCGAAAGAGAACATTTCGGTTACAAGGATGGCATCAGCCATCCAGCGATAGAAGGGACGGGAATTGCCGGTTCGAACCCGCGTGAAGAGCCGCTGAAGGCTGGCGAATTCATCTTCGGGTACTGCGACGAGATGGGCGGATTTCCACCGGCGCCCAAGCCCGACGCGCTCGGACGCAATGGCACGTACGTTGTTTTTCGTAAGCTGCACGAGCGGGTAGCGGCTTACCGGCGATACTTGCGCGATAATTCAAATGACCAAGCACAGGAAGAGTTGCTGGCCGCTAAGATGATGGGGCGGTGGCGCAGCGGAGCGCCACTTGCACTTGCTCCCGAGCACGACGACCTTTCGCTCGGGGCGGACGCTTCGCGCAATAACGACTTTTCCTATGCGGACGATCCGATTGGGTTCAAGACCCCGCCGTGCTCGCACGTTCGCCGAACGAATCCACGAGATGCGAATATCGCAGGCTTCACGAGACTCCATCGCATGCTGAGGCGTGGCACGGCCTACGGACCGCCGCTCCCCGACGGCGTGCTTGACGACGATGGTGCGGATCGCGGCATCGTGTTCGCCTTTGTCGGAGCGCATCTGAAGCGCCAGTTCGAATTTGTGCAATCGGAGTGGGTTAACGACAGCCTTTTCTTTGGCGTGCCGGGCGAGCCCGATCCTGTCTGCGGCCCGAACGACGGAAACGGCGTTTTCACGATTCCGCGGCGGCCCGTACGCCGAAAGATGCAAGGTCTCACACGTTTTGTGATCACGCGAGGCGGCGAATATTGCTTCATGCCTAGCCTCGGCGCGTTGCGCTGGCTAGCCGCTCTAAGATCATAGCCGTTCAAATGTATGACCTAGTCGTGATCGGCGCCGGGCCCGCTGGGGTGAACGCAGCGATGCGCGCTGCCGATTTGGGGGCGCGGACGGCTCTGATCACTTCTGGCGATTTCGGTGGCATGGCGGCCAATGACGGAACGGTCCCCGTACGGACATTGGCACACGCTGCGCGCTTGATGCGAGAAGCCAGACAGCTTCCCAAATATGGGATCTCCACAAGTGATCCGAATTTGGACTATACGCGTTTGCTTGAACGCGCTGCAGAGGTCATCGCCGATGTTCGCACCCACTCGGCTTGGAGAGACGATATCGAGCGCTTGGGTGTCACATTGTTTGAACGAACTGGCATGGTGCACTTTGTCGATGCGCACACGGTCGAGGCAGCCGACGGAACGCGGCTTGAGGCTGCAAATATTATCATTTGCACGGGAGGCACCAGCCGCCCGCTGAACGTTCCCGGCTTTGAGTTAACTGCAACCCCCAGGGATGCCTTGAGTCTGCAAGTCCTGCCTAGGTCCATGTTGGTAATCGGCGCTGGCGCGACTGGGACACAGGTAGCTTCCATCTTCAATGCTTTTGGGTCACATATTCAGCTGTTTCAAGCGTCTTCTCGTATCATCCCAACAGAAGACGAAGAAGTTTCTGCGGCGGTCGCCTCTGCATTTCGCAAATCTGGCATCCTCATCCACGAGGAATTCGGGGAGATTGAATCATTCGAGAAGTCGTCAAGTGGTGTGCGGATGGTGTTTGTAAAAAAAGACAAACGAGTCGTAGCGGAAGCTGAGCTGGCCGTTGTTGCCGTCGGATGGATCGTCGATGACCAGACTCTGAATCTCGGTGCTGCTGGCGTGAGGACAGACGCCCGAGGTTACTTACAGGTCGACGATTACTTACGAACGTCAGTGCCGCACATTTTTGCCGCGGGCGACGTCAACGGCAAGGCCATGTTGGTGCCGCAGGCGATTCAACAAGGATACATTGCTGCAACCAACGCGGTTCGAGGAGCAACGATGGCGGTTGGCCGCGAGGTGAGTCCGATCGGTAGCTTCACTGATCCCGAATACGCTCAGGTCGGTCTAACTGAGACACGGGCGCGCGAGTTGCATGATGTCATAGCGATCAGAATTCCCTTCGAGAGCACGACACGTACTATTATTGACAGCCAGACTGTTGGGTTTTGTAAACTTATCGCTGACCCGCAGACAAGCCGCATTCTAGGATGCCACATTGTGGGCGAACGAGCCGTGGACATCATTCAAATCGTCGCGGTTGCCATGAGCAGTGGGATGAGCGTTGATGAGTTGGCTCGGATTCCATTTTCGTTTCCAACGTATGCCGGCGTTATAGGACGCGCAGCATACCGAGCTGCCCGCGAGTTAGGTCACGATGTAGGGTTCCCCAAGACTTCTTGACGGGACCGACCGCCTCAGAAACCGTCTGTTAGCTCGCGAGTGGAGTTCTTACGTGCGATCCTGCTGCTGGCGATGCTTGATTGGCCGGAGTGAGGTTGGCAATACAGCGCCCCATTGAGTGATCGCGACAGGGTTCGACAGACTTCCACGCGCGCTGGGAGTCTTTGGAGTTAGAAACCGCTATCCGGGGCCCGTGAGCGCGTTGCCAATTTGAACAGGGTCTCTTGGTATCGAGGCGCGAATTCAGGCGCCCTCCTGCGCGGCTCGCGCACGAGAACTTTTCTTGAAAGGAAAGACGATGGCAGTTGCCCAGAGCACAGCAATCCAAGGTGTTGACGTTAGCGTTTACCTCGTTAAAGATGTCGATCGAGCAAAGAGGTTTTGGGAAGAAACCATGGGCTGTAAGATGACGATGGACTACGGCCCTTATGGCGGTGAGTTTACGTTCGGTGACGGAACAACGTTTGGGCTCTATAAACCGGAGGATCAAGAGTGGCGCCGGGGTGGTGGCGTTCTATTTCGGGTGGACGATCTGAAGGCAGCTGTCCAGCACTACAAGACACGCGGTGTAAAATTCGACGACGATGGAAAAATCGAGGAGAGCCCTGTATGCCACATGGCGTTTGCGGAGGATAGTGAGGGCAACTATTTTATTCTACATCAACGCAAGGCGTAGTGGAGCTTAGCTAGAGATTTTCTTGCTCGAAACAAGGTGGATGGTAGATGCGACCATCTGCGTTCGTCCTACACGATAGCAGCTCCATCCACTATGACCCAGCACTACCGCTAAGCCTAGTGTGATCGCTTATCGAATCCACACAAGGTGAGTCGCATGAGAAAACGCTCCATCGATCGTCGACCGAGCGTTTACTTTTCTCGGGCCTTTCCGAGTCTAGTTGCCGATTAGCTATATCTCGGTGCTCCCCGAGCTCTTGTAGTGAGAGTCGCCCAGCTATGGTTGGCCCGCTCGCTTGGTCGACATACGTGCGAACACCAGTGTCCTTGCACATCAACGGACATCAGCGTAGTATATTGCCACTCGTAATAGCTGTATGTCCAGCGCGGAAAGGGCGAGGCGCGAAGCACAAATGTTCCGTCGTCATTTCTTGACCACGACCGCAATTGGGGCTGCCGCCGGCATGTTCGGCTATGCGCAGCGAGCCGCTGCGCGCAGCTCATCAGAAGGGAGTTCGACTGACATGGCTCAGCTCCAGACCAAGCCTAGCATTGTATTCGCCCACGGGCTGTGGGCCGACGGCTCGTGCTATAGCAAGGTGATCCCCACACTTCAGGCAGAGGGGCACGAGGTCGTGTCCGCTCAAAACAGCCTCGACACACTCGCGGGCGACGTCGCCGCGGTTAAGGCCGCGTTGGGCGTCGTCAGCAGCCCGGCTATCCTTGTTGGCCACTCGTACGGAGGCACTGTCATCACAGCCGCTGGAACCGATGATCGCGTTATCGGGCTGGTCTACATCGCCGCGCTTGCCCCGGATGCAGATGAGACGTCGAACAGCTTGCAGGCAAAGTTCCCCAAAACAGAAGTTCTTGCACATCTTCAGATTGTGGGCGGTCGCATCTGGTTACGCCCGGATGGCATTGAGTATTTCGCGGGTGACCTGCCCGAACAGGAGCAGAAGCTTGTCTGGGCCACCCAGGGAGTGCCGGCTACGAGCCTATTTGACGACAAAGTAGAAGGCACGGCCTGGAAGTCGAAACCGAGCTGGTACATCGTGGCCAAGAATGACCGCACCGTCCAACCCGAGCTGGAACGCTTCTGTGCAAAACGTATGAAGGCCACCATTTACGAGGCCGACAGCAGCCACGTCGTCATGCTCGCCAAACCCAGTGTAGTGCTCGACGCAATCCGTGCCGCCGCGAAGTCGTCTACCCCGGCCCCTGCGTTGCATTAGAAGTCTGAGAACATTCACAAACGATACAAACGTCCGGCGTCCAATTGAGCACCGGACGTTTGCGCTAAACCCGGTCGCAACTAGTGTAGCGTCAGTGGCCTTATCGGAGAAACGAACGTGCGACGACGAGTCGGCATGCTCTTTGTTACAATGGCTCTTATCCTATTTGCGCTGAGCGGGTGCCGTGCGGGCATGCTGTCCGAAGATGGACAAAAGAAGGCAGCGATCACTGTCGTCCTGGCGCAAGAACGAGCCGTGCAGATGTACGATTTTGACAAAGATGATTCTCTGTGGATGCCCGACGCACGTCATATCGAAGAATCCTATCCCTACCCGAGGGAGCCCGCGTTACGCCAGAGCTTTCAACCTATGAAGAACGCTGGCATTCGCATCGACTATCATCCACAAGACGCGGTGGCTGACGTGCGAGACGATGTTGCATGGGTCACGTTGACGTTGCACAGCGTCTGGAAAGCAGATACTCCGCAAGGGCGGATGGTTCTCGGTGGAAGCGAGTGGCGTTCCACATACGTGGAAAGTTTCGTTCTCTTAAGAACACCGGAGGGGTGGAAGATCGCGTTAAGCCATACCAGTATGCTTCCTCCCGATCTTGGGGCGGACTGGGATTACCAGCAAGAACGGCCAGGCGTGAAGTTCACCGAAGTGTCCAAGGGCGGTCCCGCTGGCAAAGCAGGATTCAGATCTGGAGATGTATTGGTCGCGTACGGTGGTCAGAAAATTGAAAACGCTGATGACCTCTACAGACTCAGGTATGCGCACTACGAGGGTGAGCACGTGCTTGTTACTGTGGTTCGTGGCAAGGAGAAGATCACAAAAGAGATGACGCTAGAGGCGATGAGGTGAGAGCTCTCCGGTTACTGGTGCGGCTCGGCCTCCGTAAAAGGAAGCCAAAACTACCTCCGCGTCAAACGGCTTACACAGTCAAAGCTGCGGAAGGGATTCTACCTTCGCTCCGGGCGCGCGACTCGCTGTTCGAGAGCGTCAAATCTAAGATCCAAGTTCCAGTTCTCGATTCGCGCAACTCGGGCCTCAAGCCGCAGAATATCCGATCGAAGCGACACTTCGGCGCGCGTCAGTTCCGAAGACAGGCGGCCGAATCCGGCCGGCCCTCATTATATACGGCTGCTATGGCGCAGGGGGACGTTGGAGAAGTGAGCTCTCCTGGGGAGCAGGAGACTGCTCAAGATGCAGCACAACGCCTGAACAATGAAGACAATGTCTATGGAATAGCATGTCACTCGAAGCGTGGAGCATTGTTGCGTCCTTCGGTACTTTTGTCGTCATTGCCGCAACGGCAATCGCGGCGCTTTGGCAGCTGCGCCATACGCGGTCGGGTAACCAAATCGCCGCTATCACAGCGATGAACGAAACGCTCTCATCTGAGAAATTCACACGCGCCCGGCGCTTTGTTGCTGATCAAATACCCAAGCTCATTGCCGATCCAGCGGGTCGCAGCCAGCTTGGGGCTGATATCTTTTCACCCGAGCTTGAGGCCGTGAGGGACGTGGGGAATTTCTTTGACCTTATGGGGGCATTCGTGAAGCTAGACATCATTGACCGAGCTCTCGCATGCGATCTTTGGGACGGGGTCGTGTTTAAAACGTGGAAACAGCTTGAGCCCGTTGCCCTGATTCGACGCAAGGTGAGTTATTCTGGCATCTGGTGCGATTTCGAGTATTTGGCAGTGATTTGTGAGAAATCACTTCTAAAGCGTCAGGGCGATTATTATCCACGTGGCATGCCTCGGATGACGATTGACAAGCGATCGTTAGAAGTTGTCGCGGCGTTTGCAGAAGATCGGACGGGCTCTGGCTGTCCCCCTTCCATTTCTTGACTTTTGGGAATTCGAAGGAGCAGCGTCGGAAGTTCAGGCGGTCGAAGAAGCGCTCAAGGTATAGCCGACGTGTAGCATAAGTGTAGCATGAGGAGCGTATATCGACAGACTTACACACGTCGGCAGAATATGCACCCCTCCTCAGAAGCTGATACGATGAACGGCTGCAGACGTCCACGGACAACTACGAAACGAATCTGAACATGCCTGTCACGCAGCAGGCCGTGGGTTCGAGTCCCATCAGCGTCGCAGGTCAAACCCGTACCGTTTAGAGCGTTGCGGGTTCTCTACAGCTCGAGTATCGCTTTACGATAGCAGCGAGAAGGACGTCGGCTGACAATAAAGGGCCGCGCGGTTCGGCGCGCGGCCCTTGCTTACCGGCAGTGTCGCGGGCACTCCATCTGGGGCGTATCGCGCTGCTTGGCATCGCGAAGGCCCGGCGTTAGCTCACCCGAATCTTCTCGGGCTCCGCTTCAGGCAGTCTCTTGAGAGTCAGAACGAGCATTCCGTCTTTGACGCGTGCGGCGATACCCTCGGCATCAACGTCCTCAGGGATCGTAAAGGAGCGCGTGAACGAATGCCGCTCGTTCTTGCCGGCGACGTTGAGAACGCCGTCTTTGAAACTCACGTCGACCTGCTCCGAGCTATACCCGGGAACGGGTACTTCGACTTGGTAGCCGTCTTCAATCCGGCTTACCTCGTAGTCTGGGTCTAGCTCGATTTAGTTGACACCAAGAAACGCTAATGAGCTTAGAAAGGTGCCACTATGGATACCAAACGTCGGCAGTTCAACCCCCGAATTCAAAATCGAAGCGGTTCGTCAGGTCCGAACGCCAGCAGAAGCGAGATGGATCGCAAAGGCATAACAATGAAAATCGCCCGCACCGAACGCTGGCCAACAAAACACCGCGCGGGTTTGCTCTTGCGGCGCTCGAGAGGTCAGCGAGTTGAAAACTCACGGTCCAACTTGCTCTGAAAACGGGCTACATTACGGCGTGCACGTCAGCGCCATTACAACGCCCCCTGTTCCCCGCTTAGTATATAATGAAGAAACTAGCCGTACACACACCATGTAGGTGTCCCGAGACCTGCCGACAGCGTACGCTGTAGCAGCGGTGTGATCATTGCTGCCAGCCTCCACCGAGGGCTGCGTACAGATTGACGAGGGCAAGGCGCTCATCAAGCTCACCCTCCACGAGATCAACGCTAGCTGACAGGTACCGCTCTTGAGCCACGAGCACGTCGCTGTATGACCCCTCACCCTCGTAGTAACGCAGCGATGCCAAGTCGACAGACTCTCGATCGGTCTTGGTGAGGGCGTGCAGTTGAACGGTTTCAATACCGAAGTTGTGGTAGCCGGCGAGCGAGGTGCTCACCTCGGCGAAGCTTTGATGGACGGTAGAGAGGTAACTGTAGAGATCTTGTCTTTCTGCATCTTCGGCGGCCCGCATGTGCGCCTTTTGTGCGCCGGCGTTGAAGATGGTGTAGAGCAGCGAAGGCACGAGAGCGAACAACCCATGCGGCCCATAGAAAAGGCCGTCGACGACATAGGTGCCAGCGCCCACTGATCCGGTCAGATTCAACTGGGGGAAGAGCGCTGCTCGCGCCACGGTAATTTGCGCGTGTTGCGCAATTAACACCTGTTCAGCCTCTCGGATGTCGGGGCGGCGTTCCAAAAGAGCTGAGGGCAAGCCCGCTTCTGGGATCGCAGGCAGGGAGATCTGTTGCGTCAGCGACAGGCCGCGAGGAACGGGCTGCGGATAGGTCCCCATGAGGGTGCTGAGCGTGATCTCAGCGGCTTTGAGTTTCTGTTGGACGGTGGGGACCGTTGCTTCGATGTCTTGAACAAGGCTTTGCGCCTGGTCAACATCGAGTTGGGATGCCTGGCCTTGCTTGTAACGGTCCTGGGTGAGGGTTAAACTCTTTTTTCGATCGCTCAAAAGCCGGTCCAAGACATCGAGTTCTTCATCAAGGGCGCGCATCTCAAAATAGGCCGTTGCCACATCGCTCACCAAGGTGACGATGACGACCTCTCGCGCATCTTCGCTGGCTAACAATTGCGCGCGACCAGCAGCTGTGGCGCTGCGCAGCTTGCCCCACAGATCAACTTCATAGAAGACAGTGCCGGTAATGCTGGGCGCAAAATCCTCATGCGGAAAGATTGGTGGGAGGGGGCCGTTAACCTGAAGTGTCGGCGCCGCGAGTTCGGCTTCCAGCGCCGGCAGCTGGTTGGCCCGCGTCGCGGTAACTTGCTCGCTTGCCTGCATGATCCGTTGCACGGCGATCTGCACGTCAAAGTTCTGACCTAACGCAGTGCGGATCAGCGCCTGGAGGACGCTATCGTGATAGAATTGCGCCCAGTTTGCATCGGCGAAGGACGTCGCCCGGGAAGCGTTCTCACCAAAGCTCGGCGGCAGCTTGGTTTCAGGCGGCAACGCTTGGTCGGCGTGCGCAGTCAAGGCGCTTGCAACAGACCAGCTTATACAAAATGCACAGGTGAGAAGAAATCTCATGATCACTGAGCAAGTGGCGGGAAAAGCCATTCCAACCACGTTTCACACCGGATGTCTATTTTACGGAGCACCGCCCAAATATTTTCCGTTGTGTAAATCGCTGCGACGCCCTGTGCCCCAATGGGAAATTCATACCTCGGATATAAAGATTGGTCTATGAGAATCTTAACGGCGAATTTGGTTTCGAATTGCGCGGTGGTCGGCGCAGGGTTGAAGGTGGGCAGAACGTCACTCGGAAGATACTGTCCTTCGCCGCTGGCGTACCACACGCTGTCCACTTTTGCCTGAAAGATCTGCCCCGGATACAGATCGATTGCGACCTCAACCGGCTGGCCGGGCTTCACAAATTTGAGCTCCGGTTGGTAATAACTCGCAAGCATGTAGCGCCCTGTATCGACGATAAACGATGCGATGCCGCCGACCCGGACAATCCCTGAAACCATGCCGGGACGTACCTGAAGGTTGATTATCCGCCCATCTGCTGGCGCGACGTACGTCGTGTTGTCCAAATAGTATCGCGCCAGCTGCAATTGGGCCTGCACGTTCTTCACAGCCGCGGTCGCGTCAACATAATCAGCCTCGCCCTGCCGCAATTGGGCTTGCGCCGCGGCCACCACCGTGTTCACGCCACCCGATTGCGTCGAATAGGTGAGATACGCGCGATCCTCATCGGCTTGTGCCGCTTTTATCTGCGCTTCGAGGGAAAGCACCTGCGCCGCCCATTTCTGGTAGTTCTCTTCGGGAGCCGCACCCCGTGCTACGAGTCGCTTAAAATGAACCTCTTGGAACTTAGCATATCGCAAATCACTCTCGTTCTGAATCACCTTCTGCCGAGCGGCGCCGAGATCGGCCTTGTACATGCCCACATCCCTGTTCGCGTCGGTAAGCTGTACCTGGAGCTTCCGGACGTTGAATTGAGATGCGGATGTTTTGGCGAGGTCTGCATTGAGTTGCGCTTCAAGTCGCTTGACCTGGTACTCGTAGGGCCGCCGATCAAACTGGAACAGCACTTGGCCTTTTTTGACGTGCTGGTTGTTCTCGACGAGCACTGCGGTCACGAGCGTTGGCTCGGGCAGTCGGGGGATGAGTTGGATCGTGTACTGCACGACCTTTGCGTTTCCCGAATACGGCGTTCCGAACCGCAAACCAATGAGAAGGCCAAGAACCAAATGAAGCCCGATGACGGCTGAGACGACCACCCACCCAGGTGTGAATTTCAGCCAACGAAATTTTTTGAAGACAAGCCAACAAAAAGTGAGGTACCCGACCGTGACGATGACGATAATTGACATCGACGCTCACCCCTATTTGCTGCTTTCTGATTCGATAACGTCCGGTCGCGTGGGTGGGGGTGCGGATGGCCGCTCGCCCCTAAGCAGAGCAATCTGCCGTGCAATATGCTCCTGCTCTTCCTTGGGAAGGTATCGTATGTCGACGGGATACGTAGGCCGAAACGCCCAGATTAACGCCGCAACCCACGAAACGCCACCGAGGAACCCCAGCCATCCCATGGTGCTCACGGCATCGGCGTCGGGATGATTCCGAGCAATGGCGATTCTTCCCGGTAATCCCAACAGATACCAAACTAACCAGCAGACAGACAAAAGCAATCCAATTAAAACCAAAAAGGCGAGCCAGTCATAGATGCCAATCTTGAATCCCATTTCAACTCGCCCCTTACTAATTTGCGGCCAGCGCCGTATGAGCCGAATTCCATGCTGTTGTAAGCGTAAGGAGCGCAGGCCATGCGCTCCTTTGTAGTAGTAACATTATGATCTAAGGTAGTTCTTTGTAAAACGGTAATTCTGTTATTTTCTTAGCGATCTTCGAGTCGTTCACTTCGAACAGGTCGCTTTGGTAGATGATCGCTCCGCCGGGCGTGTAGTAGCCAACAGCCGCGGCGGCACCGTTAAGACTTGATATGTCTGCGGCTTGTTTAGCCCGTTCTAATGAGCCATCTTGTTGACGGAAGCACAACTGCGTGGCGCTCTGATTACCCTTCTGGTCCCATGCGTGCCAAAGAACCCACGCGTAATTATTTCCCTGTTCATAAACGCTCGCGATCATGACGGACGCCTTCGTCCGTTCAGCCACCGTAACGTCTGCATCTGATGCGATTTTCCAGGTGCTGTTGGCGTACACAAGTTGGGTAGGCTTCAGCGCCATTACTGCGTCTTGAATCGCCAGACAGTTTGTGTCGATTGCTTCAACTTGCGATGCAACTGCCGCGGGAGGCTGCGAAGTTGCAGCCGGTGATTGCGACGCCGCAAAAAAGACAAGCGCTCCAAGTAGGCAGCAAGCAACTAACCCGTTTGCAATGAGCTTTCTAGACATAATTCCCTCCTCGACGCGACCTATCTGCTGCGCAGCGTCGCTCCACGTTCCCGAAGTATCGATCCGAGATCGTCATCGTGGCCCCCCCAGGAATAGCGCTTGAAGCGCGACCTCGACGTTCGAGCTTTCGCTCAAGCGGTGCTAAATGTCTAAGATGTTCTGATATCCTTGAGCTAAGATTGATCGCAAGCCTGGTGCGCTTTTGCAGTGTCATTTCGTGCCACCTTCCCCACGGCGACAGGCTGCTCGGCGATTGCCAGGCGGGACAAAGTATCGATAATACTCGCAGAACATGCCGCAGCGGTACCATTATCTGATCGTTCTTGACAAGCGTCGCCAGCACGCGGCTATGCTCCAGGTATCTGGATTGGCATACGCATGCTGATCATTGAAAAGCACGGGCACCTCGCCCGAAGGCAGCGAACCGAAATCAGAAGCCGCAAGTGTACGCGTGGCCGACAGAATTGTGCGAACCATGCACAGCGCTAAGCTCATGGTGCTTCGTTGTCTCAGTGGACTACCTCATTAAGCTGTCACGTCCGCAAGCATACGAAGCGTTGCTACACGTGTGCTTAATAGCCGCGCTTGACCGGCCAAAGAATGGCCCAATTGAATCGGATGAGACCGTACGGCGCGAACTGCGGGCGGACGATATTGCCGTAATAAGCAAGCTGATACGCCATTGGCAGTTTCAACCATGTATTCGTGTTGCCAACCTGAAGCCCGATAGGAACGGTCCACTTTTGATTGCCCGGTTCGTTCCAATTCGCAGTAATGAGGGGTGCCTCACTTAGTGCCCAGCCTTTTCCGAAATTGAAGTTGATAAACGGTTGCGCCTGGAGCTGGTTGAGGGTGTTCTCGGCCGCTGAGCTCGGACCGGCTATATACCACCGCTGCGTGACGAGCATGCCTGTCACCCAGTGTCCGGGCATGACCAATCCTACGGCATCTATGCCCCCACCGAATTGTTGCGTGCCGAGATGCTTTGAGACGGTTGGGAACGAGAACATAGGCCCGACTCCCCAGATAAAACCATTGGGGTTTGTCTTCGGCGCATAGAAGGTTTGCAGTTGAATATTGCCGATCCCAAGCTCGGCGCCGCAGGGTGGTGATGAAACCGTAATGCCAAGGGCAAAACAGTCTTGCGACTGCAGCAAGGGCGTGAGGTTCACGACTGGGGTAATGACCCGCTCGATGAGATTAGCCTTCGGACTCAGCATGAAAGGCACAACAGGCTGAATGTTCATATTCCAGACGGTAGTCTTCGATGGGCCGGCAGCATAATTCCAATTGTTTTGGAATGGTAGAATTGCGACGTTGCCAATCGGATTTTGGCTTTCTTTAATGAATGCTTCCTCCTCCGCCCGAGTGGGTGCATGCTCCGGCTCAGCCCGCTCTCCAGCGCCCTGGTCGACAGAATTTGTCGGCGCTTGCGCGGTGGTTGTCGATGGCGTAGCCCTAGCCTTTGGCTTTGCTGAGGCTCCCTTATCGGCCAGCACTGTTGCTTGCGTTGTGATTATCAACGCCATTACTAACAACGCGGCAAGTATACCGACTCTGACGATCGTGCGATAAGTCATCGCTCGCGCAACGGCCATACCCGCGAGCGAACTAAAACTAACAATCGCATTAGTTTGCACAACGTAACTCCTGTACTTGATTTAGACCTTGAAGTTCGGAGATTAAGGGAAGGACCCTAGGGGAGGCGCGCAATTTCCGCTACGCATTGGGAGTTCCTGGAAACAGTTTAGGGCCGAACCTTCGATTTTCAAAACGTGACGCGGGTTTCCGGGGTTTTCTAGAACACAAAAAATATCGTGAACAAGCAATAAGGCACGCCCGCCAGACCACACCCGTAGGCCGGAAGATCGCCTTGCGCCCTGTTACGGGTTATTCGGCGCGACGGTGTTCTATATAGTCCAGGAAATCCGGCGGCGTTTTTGCGCTGAAGAAATTGCAAAGCAAACGCGTCAGTACTGCATTATCTACGCGGCGCAACGGCACGTTATAGTTGATCGCTATTGGTCGATGAGTTGTCGTGCTTCGTTGGATCCGGGAGTCAGTTTCGTTGAAACGTTCATGCCGTTGATGCTTCGACGTCGCAGACGCTGCCCGGCCGACTGTACAGCGGGGAGGAGTACACCCGCTTGCCTATTGTCCTGTCAGCAGGCACCGATACCTGGAGGTAGCTGGTCGTTACGAGAAGCTCTTCGCCCCGGATATGATGGCTGCGAACCCGCACTGTTGTGCGACTGCAATCAGGGTCAACATTGCAACGCCTGCGGGCATGACAAGAAGTAATCCCGCATAGCCCAGCAAGCAGCAGAATCTGGGTAGCCACTCTGAGCGCGCTCCAGGTATCATCGCTTTACGGAGGGCGTACCCATGGCAAATCAACAGCGTATTGATCTCGACTCTGCGCAGCGAGGCGCAGGAAATCCACAAGAGCATTCAAGCGGGGATGAAACTCGCCGAGACGGGCGTTAAGTTGGGCGAGAACTCGGTACCAATCTCTGCGATAAATGTCACGTGTAGCATAAGGAGCGGATATCGGCACACTTCGGGCGTTTCGCGGTATTAAAGTCGGAGAGTACGAATGGCGGCAGAAAAGTATATACACTAAGGACAGAACCCAGTCTTTAAGCGTGGCTTCCTGTCCACGGGTACAAGCCGATGATCGGGCTTCTTCGGTGGTTGTTTTGTTGCGAGGGCTTGCAAATCCGCATACGTTTGACTGATTTTGACGTTTACATAGTTAGCGGCAATCAGCCCAAGAGACGATGATCGGAGCCAGGTGGGTCCGCTCCTATTTTTCGCTCTACGCATAACAAGAAAAAGCGGCGAACCGCGGAGCTTGAACAGATTGCATGCCGGTGCGCAAATTGACCTTTATGTGGATTTCGGGTGGACTTTGCTCGGTAGCCCTAGTATAATCAAGCCGAGGGGGCGCCATGACCCCAGCTTCTCAATTAAGCGGAGACGAGCGCATGTTTGTACGATCTATTTCCGAGCACTTGGGCGTTGCTGCACTCCTAGGTGTACTGCTGATTTTCGGCGGATCGCAGACAACCGCTGCGACCTCGCAACCTCCGCCGTCGGTTGCTGGTCAGGTCAAAGCAATAGATACTG
>JAFANK010000062.1 GCA_019232725.1 Vulcanimicrobiota bacterium
GGTGACCAAACCCGGCACGTATCTCTACGGCTGCTTCTTCGACTATAGCGCCGGCATGCGCGCCGAGATCATCGTGGAGCCTTGAGATGGAATTCAAAGAGCCGATCGAGCAGCTGATCCGCGATCCACGAGACTTCACCCGCGACATCCCGTTTCCGCCGGCGTCCGAGCTGCGCATCTACGACACGTCGCTGCGCGACGGCGAACAGATGCCCGGCATCGCCTACACGCCGGAGCAGAAGTACGAGATCTGCCGCAAGCTCTCGGACATCGGCGTCCATATCATGGACGTCGGGTTCCCGGCGGTCTCGCAAGATGAGCGCCAGTCACTACAGCTCATCATGCAAGGCAAGCGCAAGGGCGAGATCCGCGGCGACCTCGATGTCGTGGTCATGTGCCGGAGCAACGCCAAAGACATCGACGCCACGCTGCGCGCGCTCGACGACATCGACGTCGCTCCTGGCGACGTCACCTTCTTCATCTTCACGTCCGGCAGCGATCTGCACATGAAGTACAAGATCGGCAAGACGCTGTTGGCGCGCGAAGGCAAATCGGAATCGGAGTGGCTCGAGCTGCCGTTGTCATTCTACCGAACCGCGAACATCCGCATGCAATGCGACGCCATCCGCTATGCCCGCGGGAAGGGCGTGCGCTTCGTCGAGTTCGGCGGTGAGGACGGCAGCCGCGGCGATGTCGACTACTTCATCGAACTGTTCCGCGAGGGCATCAAAGCAGGCGGCACGCGCCCCTCGTGGCCGGACACGGTCGGCTGTCTCACGCCGGAAGCGACGCGCTGGTTTTGCTCGCGTATCGTGGCGGCGCTGCCGCCGGACATCCCGTTGCTCAACCACTTCCACAACGACTATGGACTGGCCACGATCAACTGCATCACCTCATTGGCCTGCGGTTTCAAGGCCTTCACCGTCACGGCAAACGGCTATGGCGAGCGCGCCGGCAACGTCCCGCTCCATCAGGTGATGACCGCATTGCGGGTGCTGTACGGCGTGGAGATCCCGGGCTTCAAATATGAGAAGCTACGCGAACTGGCGCGATTCATGGAGTCGATGTCGGGATTCCCGATCGAGGCGCACGAGCCGATCATCGGTGCCAATGTGTTTTCACATGAATCGGGTATTCACACGCACGCGATGCTCATCGACCCACGCATGTATGAAGCGGTGCCCGCACGCTTGGTGGGGGGTCAGATGCAATTCATCTTCGGCAAGCATAGCGGACTCGCAGTCATCGATTC
Organism: Vulcanimicrobiota bacterium; assembly: GCA_019232725.1. Classification (GTDB taxonomy): domain Bacteria; phylum Vulcanimicrobiota; class Vulcanimicrobiia; order Eremiobacterales; family Eremiobacteraceae; genus JAFANK01. Next base: position 1,253 of record JAFANK010000062.1, read on the forward strand.
CACGTTGCGCAAGCACGAGTTGCGCCTCGCTGCCGCTGGGGTGAAGGTTGACGATTCCTTAAGCAAGCGGGTGCTAGAAGAGGTCAAGCGGGTACGCGAAGAGCGAGCGCGAACTGGCCACGTCGCCGACATCGTGACCCGTTACTACGACGACATGCGGCGGCTCGGCCTGACCGAAGACGATGTCATCCGCATCGCCGAGGGGCTTGGCTCGAGCACCGCAGCAGCCGTCTAAGCGCCGTCACCGGCACACTCACAATAAAAACCTAAAGAGAGAACCACCGCAATGACAGAGTCACAAGCAAACCACACGGAACTTGCGGCGGAGTGGATCCGCCGTCCCCTCGCCGACCTCGGCGGCGCCGCGCCGCAGGATGCAGCCGCCGACGCGCAAGGACGCAAAAAGCTCGAAGATCTGTTCATCGAACTGGCTGGCCACCACGTGCGGCTGTCGGGCCTCGGCCTGCCGGCGGTCGATCCACGCGAGCTGCGAAGAGCGCTCGGCATGGAGACCGCTGCTGCGCATCAACCGCGCGCCGCACGAGCGGTGCGCATGGGCCCCGTGAAACGCAGCGCGCTGCTTGACGAACTCGGTACGGCGCTCACCGGCGGTGACGTCGACAGCGTCGCGTTCTTCAACGTGCAAACGGGCGCCATCGAGCACTTCATGCACAACCTCGGCGATCAAGAAACGGCGCGCATCGCGCAGGCGCAGGCCAATGCGGACATGCGCAAGGTCACGCCGGTCACGACCGACGTGCGCTACGCCATCATGTCGGATTTCATCGGCCTGGTCGAAGACATCACAGTGGCCGGCCGCTTGCGTTCCGCGATCTCCGGCAAGGGCGCATTCCGGCGATTCCGCGAGGCCGTCGATGAAGACGACGGGCTGCGCCGGCGCTGGCTTGCCTATCGCACCAAGCGGCACTACCTGCTCGCGCTCGACTGGCTGCATCGCATGGGTCATGCTCCCTCACAATACGGCCTAAACCCGCAGGACTACGACTGGACGCCGCCATCGGAAGACGAAGAACACGCGCAAGCACCACAGGCGGCTCCCGCTCCAACAACCCAAGAAGAGCCGCAAGCGCCGCCCGCCGCGCAGTCGCCAGCCGGCTCGAATGGTGAGACGCACGAAGCCTCCCAAGAGGCGCCCGAGACGACAGAACCCGAGCCGCAAGCGACGGGCTAAAGCGCAATCCCATATGAACACGCGGTGACGCGCGAGCAACATCACCGCGAAAATGGATCAGGCCCGGCGTGAGCTACCGGGCCTGTACCTTTTTGCAGAGCTTCCGCCGGACGTCGCTTGGTGGGGGACCGCTGGTGCGGCGCCCGGCACGCTCATAAGATGTGCCCACCCGCGTTTTCGTTACATGCGGGCCAACGAGCCATGGCGTAAGGCGTCGAGCTCCATTAGCTGACGGACGCACCGAGCGTCATCATGGCTCGAAAGGCCCGAAAGACAGTCAGGAAGTCGGGGCTAGCATAGCGCAGCGTACGCCCGTCGATGCGCTCGGCTTCAGGCAGCAACGATGCCATATCAGCTTTGGCGGTTGACGTGAACACCAGTTCCAACGTGACCGGGGAGGCAAAAGAAAACGGCTTCGCGCGGCCAGCGCCAACGCTTGCGACCGCGCGCTGCATGCCGGCCGCGATCGCCTTACGCGCCTGTTCGGGCGACATCGAGCTTGCCGCATAACGGCCGATCGCGCGCTTGACTTCTACGGCCTCAACCCACGGGAGAAACGATCGCGCATCCGCGCACGCACTTTGATCGCCCGAGATGAAGATGACCGGTACGCCAAAGCAGCCGGCGACGGCTGCGTTCACGCGTGCTTCGCTGCAGCGCTCGCCGTTGATGCGGACGTCGTAGAGCGTCTCGCCCGTGTAGGTGTGGTCCAAGATCGCATCAGCGGTGCCGACGGGCGCGTGATAGCCGACAAATGCCGCCGCCGCGCACGACGCATCGACGCCCTGGTTCATGGAGAGCGGCTTGAGGCTCCCGCGGATGAGGCGCACATCCGGTGGCAACTGTTCGTGGATGATGTTGCGCATATTCCAGTGCGAGTCGTTGACCAAAATGTCCGTGGCGCCGCCAGCCGTCGCCCCTTCGCAGGCGGCGCGCACTTCTGCGGTCATGAGCTCGCACGACCGAGCATATTCCGGTTGGCCGACGGGAT
>JAFANK010000205.1 GCA_019232725.1 Vulcanimicrobiota bacterium
GCCGGCGTCTGCGCCGTGTCGGAGAGCTGGTAGAAGAAACGGTCTTCGCGAAGGCCAAAATTGACGAACCAGCGGTTGCTGGGCTTCCATTGATCGGTGATCGACATGCTGCCGAAGTTCGGCTTGGCATAGTTGCCGCCGCCATACCGCCCATTTTCCGCCACGAACCATTCACATGGGCCGCCGCCACAGGACTTCGGCAACGTGGGGAGCGCTGCTCCCGCATTGGCCTGCGCCAAACCATACGTGAGCGCGTACGGCGAATAACAACTGACCGGCGCTCCAAACGGCGGCGGCAGCGTTCCGGTTTTCGTGTATCCGGGAATCGTGAGACCGCTTGAGAAGCACGTGCCAGCTGACGGGTTGTTAGCATTTACCGCGTAGGCAAATGGATCAGTTGCGCAGACAAACGTTCCGGCAATGGCATTCGCACCTGCACAGGTGCCCGAGCTGTTGCGATTGAGCGCGACAAGCTCATTGATCATCGTCTCGTCGTTGGCACGATAATCGACGGCGCCGAAGTCCGATAGCGTCGCGGTGAGCAAGTTCTTGTCGTTGATCTGATTACCGTAGGTCGCACTGCCACCGTTGGTGTTCGTCTGCACGTAGTAGTTGTATGGGCAGTAGCCGATGAAGTTGGTCGCCACCGATATCGGACACGTCTGCGGCCAGAGCGAGTAGTTCGAGAATCCGTAGACGCGCAAGTACGCTGCTGAGCTGAAGTTCGCTTGATACTGCAGCTTGACGATGGAATTCACGTTCCCGGTGCCGTCGCGCTGGTTGTACGGGATGTTCTGGAGGTTCGGGCTGTTCGGCCCGATGCTCGCAGGATTGTAGGCGAAGAACACGGGGTTGGTCAGCGAGGCGCTCGAGTAGGCGGTTCCGACATTTCCGAGATACTGGTATCCGAATCCCGGACCGGAGATATACGGATATTGGGTTCCACCATACGCTGCCTGCACGGCTGGATCGTTGAAGTTCCAGTCCGCCGCGGAGCTGTAGTACAGACTGTTCAGATACGACACGTCGTAGAGCAGCTGGATGTCATCCTTGCCGCTATCTCGGTGGTGCGGAACACCGAAATGCAAATTGACCACGTTTTCGCGGTCCCACACATTCGAAGAGAACACGCTGTCGATGTTCGGACCGAGCACGTAACCGCCCGGACCGATTCCGCTTGCGTAGCAACTGGAAAGGTTGGGGTCTGGCGGCGTGGGGCAGGGTTGGCGCGCTAACGGCGTGCCGGTGACGCTTTGATAACCGGCGCCATTGAACTGATCGATGTAGCGGAATTGCTGGCTCGAGACGAGGCTACCGACGTAATACGAGAAATTGCGATCGGGCGTCGCACCGCCGATCTCAAAGTTATACGCGTTATATTGCGTGGGTGTGCCGATGCCGAGCGTGAGGTTCGAAAAGCCGGGATACGTCCCCGACTTGATGACCTGATTGATGTAGCCAGACAATCCTTGCGACTCCGAGTTCGCCGGCGCGGCACCGGTGTAGACTTGAAGTTCTTGCTGACCGACCGTCGACGCGTTCGTGGTCGGATAGTTGTCATAGGAACGCAGAACTGGAACGCCGTCAAATTCGTAGCCGACCTGATCGTAATCGCCGCCTCGGATCTGCACCGTCTGGAACCAGCCGACGCCTCCAGGCGGCACCACCACGCCTGGTGTTGCCGCAAGGGCGGAGTAGGCCTGGTTGAGACTACCACCACCGCCGAGGCTCGCCACTTTTGCCTGCGTGTTCGCATTGACGGAGTACACGTCTGCCGTCGTGCCTGGTTTGACGAGCTCTCCCGTGGCGTGCACCACTTCACGCGACAGCGTCTTGACGCTCACTCGCGTGTTGAGCGTGATCGTATGGGTGTTGTCGGCGATCACCGTGATGCCGGATTGCGTGACCGTGTCATAGCCGTCTTTGGATGCCGTCACGACATACGTGTCTGGCACCAAGGAGATGAAGACAAAATGACCGCGCAGGTCGCTCGTGGTCGACGCGGTCTGCGTCGGGGATGCGACCGTCACTTTGGCGCCCGCCAGCGGTGACGAGTCGGGGAGCAATACGTACCCTGACAATGCTCCGGTGGTACCGGCGCGCACGGGCGACGATACCGCCCAGGCGGACACGAGAGCGAGGAGCAGGGTGGCAAGAACAGCGCGTCTCATGGCGTCTCCCTTCCCGGATTCGTCAGCTAAGGATGCGCAAAATGCGCGGTGCTGAAGAGCAACGCACATCGTCATGATGCCAAGACAGGCGCACCCGTCAGACCTCCTGTCATCCGGCTACGGCTGGCACAGCCGTTCGGCTTTCGATACGGCACGCCTTCCAAAACGCAGGGGCACTCGCCGTGCAGTGGGAAAGCAAGCGGCCATGAGCAAGCATATTTTGACCATCATCATGGTGCTCGCCGTTCTCTGCGCTCTGCCCGTGCAAGGAGCGATGACCACCCCATCACCCACGCCGGCAACCAAGGCGTCGGCTGCACCCACCGCCGCGCCCGCTGCGTCAAAATCCGAAGCGCAGTTCGTGGCATCGGTGACCAAAGATCTGCAGTCGCGGTTTGCGACCACAGCGCAGGCCACAGCGGGCGGTTACTACCGCTACACCGATGAGGACGACACGGGTGCGATCAGCTGGGTGAACACGGCCAATTGGAAGAGCGACCCAACACATCCGAGCCAGCTCTGGTATGACGTGAGCGGCCATCTCATCGGCGCGGACTTCTCGGTGCTGCAAAGCACGTCTCCCAAGGCGCCGACCATCTGGGGCGTCTCGGCGTCACGCTTCATCGACTTCTCGCCGGCGCACATCCACTTCGGCGTGAACACGCCGACAGGCGTGCAGTTCGGCGCTGTCGGGCCAAAGACGTGGTCGAAGGTCGGCGATCCGATGGACCATCCTACCAAAGCGGACGTCGTGAAGCTCGGCACGCTGCCGCGGTACAAGCTGCTCAAGATCCCCGCGGCGCGCACCCCTGCAGACGTCGCGTTTATATTCGAGTTCCCGGCAATCTGGGACTTGCAGGTTTGGCTTGTGCCCAACCCTTTGGGGGCTTTTGCCGAACACAACCCAAACGTGAAGCCAAGCGCGAACGCGAAAGCGCAAGACTAACGACAAAGGGGCCGGACGAAATCCGGCCCTCTCTATTTGTAGCGGGTTAGATGACCTCTACGGAGATGTCGCTGTTCGTGTAGATGTCGATGCGGCCGGCGATGATCAGCGCCTCGCGGGCGATCTCCTCGGCGCTCATAGACGTGTGCGCGAGCAGTGCCTGCGCAGCCGCCTGGGCATATGGCCCACCGCTGCCGATCGCGCAGACCGCCTCGTCGGGCTCCACCACATCGCCCGTGCCTGACAGGACGAAGAGGTGCTCGGTGTCGCCCACGATGAGCAGCGCCTCGAGCCGGCGCAAATAGCGATCCGTGCGCCACTCTTTTGCCAACTCGACGGCAGCGCGCGTCAGGTTACCGCGAAACTCGGAGAGCTTGCTCTCGAACTTGTCGAGCAACGTGATGCCGTCTGCCGCTGAGCCGGCGAAGCCGGCCAACACCTTGCCCTCGCCGATGCGTCGCACTTTGCGCGCCTTGTGCTTCATCACCGTTTTGTCAAAGGTCACTTGTCCGTCGCCTGCAAGCGCGAGATGACCGTCGCGCAGGACAGCGCAGATCGTCGTCGATCGGATGATCATACCGGCATGATTTCGTGCGTGACGTCATGTGCCTGCAGCGTGCGCGCAATCTCGTCGATGGTGGCAAGCGCGCGCTGGGCCAGAAGCTCGCGCCGTCGCCGCTTGTCGCGCACGGGCTCGTCGAGCGGGCTCATGTAGGCGAACGACACGTTCTGTGGCTGGAAGTCGGCGCTCGTCGTATCGCGCAAATACGCGAGCAGGCTCCCCAGTGCTGTCGTGGCCGGCGGAACAAACGCCACCTGCTCTTGACGGATGCGGCGGACGGCGTTGTGTGCCGCGACGATACCGGTCGCGGCGGCTTCCACATATCCCTCGCAGCCGCTGACCTGCCCGGCTAAGAAGATGTGCGGTGCCCGGCGCAACGACAGATCCTCCGCGAGCACGCGCGGCGCGTCGACGAACGTGTTGCGATGCATGACCCCCAGGCGTATCCACTCGGCATTCCCAAGTCCAGGTAGTTTGCCAAACGTGGCGCGTTGTGCAGGCCACGTGAGCCGCGTCTGAAAGCCGACCAGATTGTACGCAGTACCGGCTGCGTTCTCGCGACGCAATTGGACGACCGCGTACGGTCGCGTGCCGGTCCGCATGCCGAGGCCGACTGGTTTGAGCGGTCCAAATCGCAGGGTGTCCGCCCCCCGCCGCGCCATCTCTTCGACCGGCAGACAGCCCTCGAAGTACGGTACGCTGCCACCAGTGGCGTCGGCTTCGAAGCCATGCGGTTGCGCTTTCGGACTGTTCACGAGATCGTCGACGAGGGTGAGATACTGCGCGCGATCGAGCGCGATGTTGAGATAATCATCGCCGCCCTTGCCGTAGCGCGACGCGGCAAAGACGTGCGCGCGGTCAATGGAATCGGCTGCCACGATCGGCGACGCCGCATCGTAGTAGTGCAGATGCGGGCTGCCGCATAAACGCGCGAGCGCCTCCGTCAATGCGGGCGATCCCAACGGGCCGCAGGCGACGATCGCCGGCGTGCTGTCGTCGAGCTCGCGTACCTCTTCCCGGCGTAGTTCGATCCGCGGGTTAGCAGCGATGCGCTCGAGGATACGCGCAGAAAAAAGCTCGCGGTCGACCGCTAGCGCGCCGCCCGCCGGCACCGCCGTCGCACGCGCCGCCGCCACGATGAGCGAGCCAAGCCGAGCCATCTCTTCTTTGAGCAGCCCAACCGCATTTTCGATCGAAGCGGAGCGTAGGCTATTGCTGCAGACAAGCTCCGCGAGATCGCCGCTTTTGTGCGCACCCGTGGTGACGAGCGGGCGCATCTCGTAGAGCGCCACATCTACGCCCATCGCTGCTGCTTGCCACGCGGCTTCGCAGCCTGCAAGGCCGCCGCCGATGACCCGCAGCTGCGGCGTCATGCGCTGCGCTTTTGCGGCTGGTCTTCTTCGGCCGGCGTGATGCGCGGTGGCAATGTCGCGGCTGGCGGTGCGGCGCTGGTGCTCACGGAGCCCGCAACGGGCTCAGTCACATCGCTTGCATCGTGCTCGCCAGTGGCCGGCGGTTCGTACCCGTGCACGTGGCTGCCGTCCACCGGACAGACGATGCGGCCCTCGGCGCGACCTTGTTTGCGCACGAGGAAGGAGCCGCACACTGCACAGTGCGTTCCCACAAGCGGCGTATCCCACGCCACAAAATCGCATGCCGGATACTTCTCGCATCCATAGAAGATGCGGCCCCGTTTGCTGCGACGCTCCAAGATGCGGCCGCCATCGCGCGGGCAGACGACCCCTGCGTCCTTGACGATCGGCTTCGTCGTCTTGCATTCGGGATAGCCGGAGCAGGCCAAGAACTTGCCGTAGCGTCCGGTTTTGACTTTCATCGGACGCCCGCAGGTCGCACAGACTTCGTCCGTCTCGTCCTCCTCGAGCTCGACCTTCGGAAACGCGGCTTCGGCGCGTTCGAGATCAGCCGAGAAGGGTCCATAGAATGCGCGCAAGAGCGAGACCCAATCATCGTGTGCCTCTTCCACACGATCCAGCCGCTGCTCCATCTCCGAGGTGAAGTTCTCATCCACGATCTCGGGGAAGTGCGCGGCGAGCAGGTCGTTGACGACCACGCCGATCTCTTGCGGCACGAAGCGGCGTTCCACCAGGCGCACGTAGCCGCGGCCTTGGATCGTCTCCACAATCGTCGCGTACGTGCTCGGGCGACCGATGCCTTTCTCTTCGAGCGCCTTGACAAGACTGGCTTCCGTGTAGCGCGGCGGCGGTTGCGTTTCATGCTCGTCAGCCGTGACCTTACGGGGGTCGAGCGATTGGCCTTCGTCCACCGGCGGCAGCTGTTTGCGACGCTCTTCTTCTTCGGAGAGATCTTCATCGCGCGTCTCTTGGTAGATCGCGGTGTATCCCGGAAACTTCAGCACGCTGCCGGTCGCGCGAAAGGCGCAATCGTCAGCCGCGATCTCGACGGTCGTCTGATCCCAAAGAGCGGGCGACATTTGGCTCGCCACAAAGCGCTCCCAGATGAGCCGGTACACCTTGAGCTGCGGTGCGTCCAGATACTGGGCCATCGCCTCGGGCGTCCGGTTGACGTCGGTCGGGCGAATGGCTTCATGCGCGTCCTGTGCCGTCTCCGAAACCTTGAACTGCCGGCCACCATGATATTCCGCGCCAAAACGGCCGACGATGTATTCTCGCGCCATGTTCTGGGCGACCTCGGAAAGGCGCGTCGAGTCCGTACGCATGTAGGTGATGAGACCGACCGTGCCTTCGCCTGTGTCGATGCCTTCATACAGGCTCTGCGCCATCTGCATGGTCTTGCGCACGCGCATCTTGAGACGGCGTGACGCTTCTTGCTGCAGCGTGCTCGTGGTGAACGGGCTGCGCGGGTTGTCACGGCGTTCGCTGCGCTTGATCGAGCTGATCTGAAACGCCGTCTGCTGCAGCCGCTCGGCGAGTGCCGTCGCATCCTCGAGCGTTGTGATGTAGCTGCTCTTGGCTCCGACGGCAGCGGTGACATCCGGCGGGAGATTCGCCTTCTTGCCGGCGACCGAGATCAGATCAGCGTCAAACGTGTGCAGCGCGTCGTGATGACCGTGCGGCCAGAGCGTGGCGCGAACGGTCCAATACTTGTGCCTTTTGAAGGCGGCGATCTCGCGCTCGCGGTCGACGATGACCTTGACGGCGACAGACTGCACGCGTCCGGCGGAGAGCCCGCCACGGACCTTGCGCCACAAAAGGGGCGAGATCTTATAGCCGACGAGCCGGTCGAGGATGCGGCGCGCCTGTTGCGCGTTGACCCGATCCATGTTCACGGTCGAGGGATGCTTGAGCGCCTGCTGGGCCGCGCTTTTGGTGATCTCGTGGAGCTCGATGCGCTGCGGTTCGCGGATCTTGAGCAGCTCGGCCAAGTGCCAGGCGATCGCCTCGCCTTCGCGGTCCGGGTCCGTCGCGAGATAGATATGGTCGACTTTTTTGGCCGCGCTGCGCAGCTCTTTGATGACCTGGCCCTTGCCCTTGATAGTCACGTACGATGGGGTGAAACCGTTATCGGGATCGACCCCAAGGCGGCTCTTTGGAAGGTCGCGGACGTGCCCGACCGACGCCAGCACCTGATAGCGCGATCCGAGGAACTTCTTTAGAGTACGAGCTTTTGCCGGCGACTCGACGATGATGAGGGACTTGGACAAACTGGCCCTTCCTTAGGACTGCTCTGCGGGACCGAGAGTTCAGTCCAAACGCACCCTACTATACACTAGCCGTCAAGCGGTGTCAAAAGCGGGACAGCCCGCAAAAACGCCTTGTTCGGCTTATCGGTCGAAAGGCGGCGCATGGACGCACGCTTTCCGATTGATGAGGTCCGGGCGCAGTTTCCCTCGCTCGCCGTTCGCGACGAGGACCTGCCGCGCACGTACTTTGACAACCCTGCCGGTACGCAAGTGCCACGCCGTGTCGCCGAGGCGGCGACCGACTGTTATCTGCGTCACAACGCCAACCTCGGTGGCGCGTTCGTCACAAGCATCGCCGCCGGGGAGATCGTCGCGCGCGCGCACGCGGCGATGGCGGTCTTCTTGGGCGCGGAGTCTGCACGCGAAGTTGTGATCGGCCCGAGCATGACCAACCTAACGTTCCATATCTCGCGTAGCATCGGGTTGACGCTTGGTCGTGGCGATGAAGTCGTGGTGACGCGCATGGATCATGATGGTAATGTGGCCCCATGGCTTGCGATGGCGCGCGACTGTGGTGCGACGGTGCGCTGGCTTCCCTTTGACGACACAAGTTGGCAGATCGAACCGGCAGCGCTCGATCACATCCTTTCCAAACGGACGAAGCTCGTCGCCCTCAACGCGGCCAGCAACCTGACCGGTTCCATCAACGACGTGGCGCTCCTCATCAATCGCATCCATGAGACCGGTGCACTCGTGTACGTGGATGCGGTGCAATTCTCGCCGCATGAGTTCACGGATGTGGCAGCGCTCGGGTGCGATTTCCTCGCCTGTTCGTCCTACAAATTCTATGGACCGCATCTGGGCATCGTGTGGGGGCGCGAGGAGTTGCTGCGCGCCTTTGCGCCGTACAAGGTGCGGCCGATGGGCGATGAGCTGCCGGATCGCTGGGAGACGGGCACGCCGCAGATCGAACTGCAGGCCGCGCTTGCGGCGACCATCGACTACTACGAGTGGCTCGGCAGCCACTTCGATGGGAACAGTGACGCGCGTGGCCGCATTCGCGCAGCATTCGACGCGACCAAACAGTGGGAGCAGCTGCTCGCGGCGCAGCTGATCGCGGGGTTGCGTGAGATCGACGGCGTCACGATCCACGGCATCACCGATCCATTGCGGATCGCATCGCGCGTTCCGACGATCTCGTTCACGCATGCGCGCCGGCCGCCGCTCGAAATCGCAGAGGCGCTCGCCAAGCGCAACATCTTCGTGTGGGCGGGCCACAACTATGCGCTCGAGATCGTGCGTCACCTCGGCATCGACGAGTCGCAGGGAGTATTGCGCATCGGCTTGGCGCATTACAACACGCCCGAAGAAGTGGATCAGACGCTGGGAGCAATTGAGGAAGTGTTGCGATAGGTCGGCTCTAAAGAGCCGACCCCACATTAAAGAGCCGACCCATATTAAAGAGCCGACCCCACATTAAAGAGCCGACCCCACATTAAAGAGCCGACCCTACATTTTAGGCGGGGGCTTTGCCGCGGATCTGCGGCTGCTCGCCGCCGAGTTCTTGAACTTTGTGGCAGGCGACTTGATGGCCATCGTACGCCAAGAGCTCCGGCACTTCGATCCGGCAGCGCTCGAACGCGATCGGACAGCGCGTGTGGAAGCGGCAGCCCGATGGCGGATTGAGCGGCGATGGAATATCGCCTTGCAGGATGATCCGCTCGCGTCGCGCCTCGACGCGCGGATCGGGGATTGGAATTGCGGACAGTAGCGCCTGCGTATAGGGATGCAGCGGCCGATTGTAGAGCTCGTCACGGCCCGCGACCTCCATGATCTTGCCCACGTACATGACCGCCACGCGATCGGAGATGTGCCGCACGACCGACAGGTCGTGCGCGATGAACAAGTAGGTCAGCTCGAGCCGATCCTGCAGATCCTGTAACAGATTGACGACCTGCGCCTGGATCGACACATCCAGCGCGGATACCGGCTCGTCGGCCACGATGAAGCTCGGACTGACGGCGAGCGCCCGCGCCACGCCGATGCGCTGTCGCTGGCCGCCGGAGAACTCATGCGGGTAGCGATTGGCGTGATACGGCGCGAGGCCAACCGTCCGCAAAAGCTCGTTGACCCGCGCATCGATCGCTTTGCCGCTCGCGAGATGATGGATGACGAGCGGCTCCGCGACGATGTCGCCAACAGTCATGCGCGGATTGAGACTCGCATACGGGTCCTGGAAGATGATCTGCATCTTGCTGCGCAGCGCCCGCATCTCTTTGCGGCGCAACTCGGTGATGTCTTGGCCTTCGAACACGATCGTCCCGGAGGTCGGCTCCAACAGGCGCAACACGCAGCGTCCGAGCGTCGTCTTTCCCGAGCCTGACTCGCCGACAAGGCCGAGCGTTTCTCCGCGCTCGATCTGAAAGGACACGCCGTCGACCGCCTTCACGTCGGCCACATGACGCGAGAACACACCGGCTGTCACCGGGAAGTACTTGGTCGCGTCCTTGACGTCGATGATCGCGCTGCCCGCCGGCGGTCCGCCCGTCTTTGGGCTGGGCATCGCGCTAGCCACGCGCGGGCTGCTCCTGTGTGGCCGCCCGAACGCCGAGCGGCGCGTGGGGCGTCAGCGTGCGCAGGTCGAGTTGTTTGTCTTCCTTATATAGCACGCACCGCGCGATGTGACCCTCCCCGAAATCGATGAGCGGCGGTGGCACGGTCGGGCACTCGGGTAGCGAATAGCGGCACCGGGCGGCAAACGAACAGCCGGCCGGCAGCCGCAGCAAGTTGGGCGGCTGGCCTTCGATGGGCACAAGCCGCTTGCGGCCGGACTCGTCCAACCGGGGTAGCGATTGCAATAGGCCGAGCGTGTACGGATGCTTCGGGTCACGGAAGATCTGATCAACGGTCCCGTACTCGACCAGGTTGCCCGCATACATGACGAGCACGCGCTCGCACACTTCGGCAACGACGCCCAGGTCATGGGTGATGAGGATGATCGCAGAATTCAGCCGCTGCTGCAGATCGCGCATGAGATCGAGGATTTGGGCTTGGATGGTCACGTCGAGCGCGGTCGTCGGTTCATCGGCGATCAATAACTGCGGATCGCAGGCCAGTGCCATGGCGATCATCACCCGCTGACGCATCCCGCCCGAGAACTGGTGCGGATAGTTGTTGATGCGTCTTTCCGCTTCTGGGATGCGCACGATCTTGAGCATGTCGATCGCGCGTTGCGTGGCCTCGCGTTTGCTTTTGTGCTGGTGCAGCATGATCGCCTCGGCGATCTGGTCGCCCACCGTGAGCACCGGATTGAGGCTCGTCATGGGATCCTGGAAGATCATCGAGATCTTGTTGCCGCGGATCTGGCGCATGCGCGCCTCGCCGACTTGCAGCAAGTCTTGATCGCCGAATTGAATGGAGCCTGACTCGATGCGACCGGGCGGCATGGCGATGAGCCGCATGATCGAAAGCGCAGTGACGCTCTTGCCCGAGCCTGACTCGCCGACGATGCCGAGCGTCTCGCCGGCTTCTAGCGAAAACGACAAGCCGTTGACCGCGCGGACAATACCGTCCTCGGTCTTGAAGGTCACTTGGAGGTTGTTGACCGCGAGTAACGACATGAGGGTCTTTCTAATACACCCCGCTGGACCGACGAGCGGTCATTCCGAACGGGTCCCGCGGTTTCCTATAGCTTATCGGGTGACGAGGAAGTAGGCGATAGCCAAGAACACAAACGCGATGGCGAAGCCGCTCGTCAGCCGGGCAAGCTGCTGATCGAGTCCGAGACGCCCGCGGTAGGCAGATTCAGAACGGCCGCCGATGCTGCCCGAAAGGCCCTCGTTCTTGGTGGTCTGCATCGACATGAGCCCGACGAGGCCGAGCGCACATGCAATGAAGAGCCATTGGACGATGCCGAGCAGCAGCGGGTGCGTCGAACCGAACGTCACTTGCTGGAACTGGAAATCGGATGCGGTGGTCGGCAGGGGCTTGGGCGTGGCCACCGGAGCCGCGGCCACAAATGCCAAGAGCGCGTGGAACATATGGCGTCGATTTCGGCGGTTAGAGGTGCCCACCTTTGGCGGGCGCAGGGGCGGCTGTGACGTACGGCGCTTCCCGCGCGTGCAAGAACCGCACGACATCCCGTTGGACGTCGTCGAGGTGGGGCGGCAGCGTCAAAAGATGCCTGCCACCATGGTAGATGCGCATCGCCTTGGATTCGCTCGAAACATGTGCGGCGATGTAGGGCGCGTTCGCAACCGGCACCGTTTTGTCACCGGTGCTGTGCAAGACGAGCAGCGGCGTCGTGATGCGCGGAATATCGGCGCGCACGGATGCGACGACCTCTAAGAAGACACGCAATGAGGACACCGGCGTAGTCCGGTAGCCGACCACTTCGCCGCGCCAGGCCGCGTAGTTGCTGATGACGTGATGTTTGGGCGCAAAGCGCGTTGCGAGCGGCACGGACATGGCGACGAGCGGCGACATGAAGACCGGTGTCGAGATCGTGACCAGTCCTTCCATCGGTTCGCGCGCCGCCAGATGCAGCCCAAGCGTGCCGCCCATGGAAAGGCCGACGACGTACACGCGAGCATAGCGCTTGCGAACCTCTGCAAACGCAGCGTGCGCGGCGGCGAAAAAATCATCCGGACTAACGTGCTCGAGATCGCCGGGAGCGGTGCCGTGCCCAGCAAGCGCCGGCGCGTAGACCCCGTAGCCGGCGTGCCAGAGGATCTGGCCGAGATCGCGGATCTCGGAACAACTTCCTGAGAATCCGTGCAGCAACAGAATGCCGGCATCGGCTCCTGGGAGCTCGAAGGGTTCGCCTCCCGTCATGTAGTCGGCGCTCATGTATGGCATCTTTCGTGCGCGCGGTCGCCTTTACACCTACTCGAGCGGCCGCTATAATGTTACCTATGCGTGAAACGTCGCGGCCTGTGGCGCATGATACGGCTCCCGGCGCCAACCGCGATGTGATCATCATCCGCGAGCATCGGGCAGTTGCTGAATTCGCCCGAGCCCTCTCGACGATCTTCAATCCATTTCTCTGCGCCACCGCGCTCTTCGTCATCCTGTCGCATGCGTTTTCGGCCTCGACGCTGCATTTCTGGGAGCTGTCGTTCGCCGGGATCTTGTTCTACGCGCTGGCGCCCGTCATCACGATCTTCTACTTGTATCTTTCCGGCCGTATTTCAGACTTCGACATGTCGAATCGCACGGAGCGCAGCCGTGCCTTTCTGACCTTCGTGGGAATCGATGCCGCCGCCGCAATCGTCTTGAGCATCGATCGAGCGCCGCTCGCCATCCTCGCGATGGCCTGGGGGTATACGTTTGCGGCCGCCGCCATCATGGTCATCACGCACTGGTGGAAGATCAGCACGCATGCCTTCGGGATCACCGGGCCCTTCGTCGCGATGTATTTGCTCTTCGGTCTCGCGCCGCTGCCGTATGTGATCGTCGTGCCGCTCGTGTATTGGGCACGCGTGTATCTGCGCGCGCACACGCTGGCGCAGGTGATCGGCGGCGCCGCCTTGGGTGTCATCTCAACGGTGGCTGTGTTCCGGCTCTTCCACCTCGCGTGAGAAATCGGCCGACTCGAGCGCGTTCGGCTGCACGCCGCTGAGTTCGAATGCTCGCCGCGCGAACACATCGCGGTCTCCTGACACAAGCACGGTGAGCGTGCCACCGCCTGGCGTGGCACCGGCGAGCGCACGAGCGGCAGCATCAGCGCAGGCTTGAGCAGGATCCACGAGACGCACCTCCGGGCCGAGTGACCGCGCGAACCACCGGCGCAAATGCGGATAGTGGGTGCAACCGAGCACGACCGCGTCGCAGCTCGCTGCGCGCAACGGCTGGCAGTACTCCTCGACCGCGCTTGCAGCCGCCTGAGTGCCCCACGCGCCTGCTTCAACCAGCGGCACGAGCTTCGGCGCAGCCACGGACGTCACGACTGCGTGTGGTCGTGCGCGCAAGAGATCTCGCTCGAAGATCCCGCTGCCGATGGTCGCCGCCGTTGCGATGACGCCGATGCGCCCGCCTGCTGTCGCCGCGGCAGCAGCCGCGACGCCGCATGCGACGATCGCAAGCGTCGGCAAGCCGGGTTGAAATCCGGACGCCGCAAAGGCCGAACAACTCGTGCCGCACGCGATGACCAAAAGTGACGGATCGTGACGGCGCAACATCGCGATCATCTGGCGCGCGAACGC
>JAFANK010000239.1 GCA_019232725.1 Vulcanimicrobiota bacterium
ATACGCCCCACTTCACCGCCTTTATCGGGGCGAACTACTTCGCGCAGAACAATGCCTATAATCAGGCGCCATTCTGGATCTACAACGCCGGCGCAAGCGTTCCGCTCGGCGACAGCACACTCCATATGTCGTGGACCAACATCTTCAACAAAAACGCAGGCTTATGGGCGAATTTCAACTTCGGCGTGCCACAGATCGGTGCACCTGGCTACTCGAATGGTTGCAATTCAAAAGCGCCAGGCATCTATTGCACAACAGGGTACAACACACCGCCGCACATGTTGATGCTCACGCTGGACCACCGCTGGGGATCGCTGCGGTAGCGCAAGGAGGCTCCTATGGGTACCATGATCGTTGGTCTATTTCCTGACCACGACGCAATTGTAAAGCTGACCCAAGCATTGCGAACCAACGGGTTCGAAGCAGAGCGACTGCGGGTCATCTCAAGCGATACGCCCTCTGACCATTTGATTCGAACTGGCATCCAGTTCTCGTATAGCGGCGATTCGGAGGCAGAGGCAATCGGCACCGGCGGCGGCATCATCACCGGTTTCGGCGGGATGGGCGTGCCGGGGTTGACCGAACATGGTCCGACGCTTGGAAGCATACGCTCGTCGTCGTCGGTAGAAGAGCTCCTCGGTGAGCTTGAGATTCCGGGAGCCAAATACGACGAGTACGATCAAGCACTGGATAGGGGCAAAACTGTCGCCGGTTATAATGGCGGCAGCAATGTCGATACGGTGAAGGCGCTCTTCCAGACTGCTGGCTGCGAACGGGTTGACGTCTTCTAAATAACTTCATAGGCCATCAGTTCGCGAGCAGTTTCGCGATTTGTTCACGCATTGTACGGGTACGAGAACCCCATGGGGGCAGTCACCCCAATTCCCAGTTCTCGCGTCATCAACAAATTTGCGTGGGTCGAACCGTGGTTAGCGCGGGGCGCGCAGCCAACGCTTCGCGGCTACACGTGGCTTGCCGATAGCGGATTCAAAGTTGTGGTCAACGTGCGCACGCACGATGAGACCAAGAGCGTCAAAAAGGCGGCCCCGATCTTAGAGCCTATTCACATTCCTGTCATGAATAATCAGGCGCCGAGCGACGCACAGGCGCTCCAATGGCTCGAACTGTGTGCGAGCCAATATATGCGGCCGCTTTTCATACATTGCAATCTGGGTGAAGGCCGCACGTCGGCCTTTTGCGCGCTCGTGCGCTTAGCCCAAGGCTGGCCGCTGGACGAGGCGATAGAGGAACAACTACCGTTTGGCTTCGATCCTGAAGCCGAGCACCGGGAACAGGCCCGTTTTCTCCACGCATTTGCTCGTAAGCGGCTCGCCGAGAATGTCTGGATCGGCTGACCGAGCTGCTTGAGGCGTCACTGCCTGGCGCCTGAAGAAGATGCCGTGCCGCAGAGGATGAAGCTAACCGTCGCATGCGCGAGTCGACGAAGCTGGCGTTGCTCCTATTTGGCGGTGTCCTCACTGCCGCCGGATGTGCAAGCCTTGCGGCAGCGGTGTGGTCCGCCGAGCATGTGAAAAGCATCTCGCCGGCGATGCTGGCAATACCGGGATATCTCGTCCTGCTCCTTGGTATCGCCGTCATCGTATATGGCGGCTTCCAGCGGGTCGATCCGCCATTAGCAGCGATTGAGCTTCCCAATAACCTGCGGTATCCCGTCGTGCTCCAAGGGAAACCCGATGGTTCATTGAGCCGTTGGCTATGGCTCATCAAATGGTTGCTGGCTTTGCCGCACTACGTCGTGCTGTTTTTTCTCTCCATTGCATTCTTCGTCTTGACCATCGTCGCGTTTCTGTCGATTCTGGTCGCTGAGTACTACCCCGAGTCGCTGTTTGAAACCAATGTTGGTATCTTACGCTGGTGGTGGCGCGTCGGATTCTATAGCTATGATGCCCTTGGGACCGATCGCTATCCACCGTTCACGTTGCGCGACGTTGACTATCCGGCTCGGTTCAACGTCGCATATCCGCAACGGCTATCGCGCTGGCTCGTGCTCGTGAAGTGGTGGCTACTAGCGTTCCCACAATTGCTCATCGTGGGAGTGTTCGGCTCAGGCGCCCTTTGGACCAGCGGTCCGGAAGGCACTCACGGACATGGGCCAGGTGGTCTGCTCCAACTGCTCGTCATCTTCGCCGCTGTGTGTCTTTTGGTGATCGGACGATACCCGAACGACATCTTTGATTTTGTGATGGGATTGAATCGCTGGGTATATCGGGTGTTCGCCTATGTGGCCCTGATGCGCGATGAATATCCGCCATTCCGGCTCGACCTCGGTGCTACCGAGACACCGGTAGGCACGATTTCAGTGAACGTCTGATTTTCTGATTTGTTTGGAGGAACACAAGTTTTCTCTCGCTCTAGCGGTGACTTCATATCGGGAATGACAGATGTTCTCATAGTCG
>JAFANK010000267.1 GCA_019232725.1 Vulcanimicrobiota bacterium
AACTATATCGCGGCGCAGGCCGCGGTCGACGCGGCGCAGACGCTTACCACATCGGCCGCTGAGAACTTCCGCGTCAACCGGATTCGCTTCAAAGCAGGGGTGGGGACGTCGCTCGAGCTCTCCGACGCGCTACTCTCGACGACGCAAGCGGAGAACAGCTACATCAGCGCGCTGGCAGACCTGCGCGTGTCCCTCGTCAGCTTGCAGCGCGCCGCCGGTTTGTTACCGCCGCAGATCTGACTCCTCACAGGTTGCGGCGGTAGCGGTCTATCCACAACATGGCGCCGCCGAGCACGAGCGAGAGGGTGCCGAAGTAAAAGCTATCCCAGGTGAACTGACCACCGAATAGATCGCTGAGCATAAGGACGATGCCTGAGAGGATAAAACTCCAGGCGGTGGACCGCAAAAGGCAGCCAAGCACTTTAAGCGCATTCGTTCGCAAAAGCGATGGTCCCGCTCGCATGCAGTTGTCGCGTGAATACGAAAGGCCGGCATTGCTGCCGACCTCTCTTGAGTTCACCATCGCGCATGAAGCGCTCGCCGTAGCTTACGTCTTGGCTTCTTCCATCATCCCCTTGCGGGTGAGATTGATGCGGCCTTGGCTATCGATCTCGGAGACGCGCACGATGACCTCATCACCGATGCGCACCTCATCTTCGACCCGCGCCACGCGGTGCGGCGCGAGCTGCGAGATATGGACGAGCCCTTCCTTGCCGGGCAAGATCTGGACGAAGGCGCCGAAGTTCATGATGCGCTTGACGACGCCCGTATAGACCTCGCCGACCTCGACGTCGCGCGCGATGTCCTCGACCATGCGTTTGGCCTTCTCTCCGGAGTCGGCATCCGGCGAGGAGATGAAAACGCGACCGTCGTTTTCGATGTCGACTTTCGCACCTGTCTCGGCGACGATCTTATTGATGACCTTGCCGCCTGGCCCGATGATGTCTTTGATCTTGTCCGGATGGATCTCAAGCACGAACATACGCGGCGCGAACTTCGACAGGCCGCGGCGCGGCGACGCGATCGTCTCCTTGAGCTTGTCGATGATGAACAGCCGGCCGGAGCGCGCTTGGGCCATGGCATGGCGCATGATGTCGATCGTGATGCCTCGCACCTTGATGTCCATCTGCACGGCTGTGATGCCGTCCACCGTGCCGGCGACTTTGAAATCCATCTCGCCAAGCGCGTCCTCGAGACCCTGGATATCTGTGAGGATGCCCGGACGACCATCTTTGAGGATGAGCCCCATGGCGACGCCACCAACGTGCTTGCGCAGCGGCACACCTGCGTCCATCAACGCGAGCGTGGAGGCGCATACAGATCCCATCGACGACGATCCATTGCTCTCGAACGTCTCGGAGACCAGGCGCAGCGTGTAGGGGAACGAGTCGGGCGGCGGGAGCATCGGCACGAGTGCGCGCTCAGCCAGGTGCCCGTGACCGATCTCGCGTCGGCCAGGACCGCGCATCGGGCGCGTCTCGCCAACCGAGAACGGCGGGAAGTTGTAGTGGTGCATGTAGCGCTTGAACGTCTGCGGCCCAAGCCCATCGATGCGCTGTTCGTCGGAGAGCGAGCCGAGCGTGGCAGCGGTGAAGATCTGCGTCTCACCGCGCGTGAACAGTCCCGAACCGTGCGTGCGCGGCACGAGTGTCGTGCGACACGTGATCGGCCGGATCTCGTCCGCCTTGCGGCCGTCAGGGCGCATGCCCTCAACCACAACCATCGTGCGGAGCTCTTCTTCCTGGTGCGCTTTGACGCACTTCTCGAAGTCGTGGTTCTTCGGATCCTCAAGCGCAGGCTTGACGTCTGCCTCGAGGCGATACCCGGCGACCCGGTTGAGCGCTTCGCTACGGGTAATAGTGTCGAAGGCGGCATTGCGCTCGAGCTTGCGCGTGATGCGCATCGCACGCGCGATCTCGGCACCGAAGACATCGTCCACGAACGATTGCATCGCGGCCGATGGCACAAAGAGCGGGAACTCGCGTTTTGGTTTGCCGGCCTTGGCTGCGAGTGCATCGATCTCGGCGATGACGCGTCGGATCTGCGCGTGGCCGAATTCGACTGCGCCGAGGAATTGCTCCTCAGAGATCTCCTTGGCACCGCCTTCGACCATCATGACGGCATCGGATGTGCCCGCCATGATCATATCGAGCGTGCTCGACTCGAGTTGCGCTTTGCTTGGATTGACGACGTACTCGCCGTCCACGATCCCAACGCGCACGCCGGCGACGTTATGATCGAATGGGATGTCGGACACGGCGAGCGCCGCGCCAGCGCCGATCAATCCAACGACGTCAGGGTCGACTTCGGGATCGACCGAAAGCACGGTGACGACGACGTGGATGTCATGGCGGAAGCCGTCGGGGAAAAGCGGACGGATCGGGCGGTCGATGAGACGCGCGGTCAAGGTCGCCTTTTCCGACGGACGGCCTTCACGCTTGATGAAGCCACCGGGGATCTTGCCGGCGGCGTACATGCGCTCTTCGTAATCGACGGTCAGGGGGAAGAAATCGATGCCCTCACGGGGGTTGGGGCTTGCGGTGACGGCGGCGAGCACACACGTGTCGCCATAACGGACAAAGACGGAGCCGCTGGCCTGGCGGGCGAGCTCACCTGTTTCAAGCGTGAGCTGCCGGCCGCCCAGCTCCATGCTGACGGACTCTGGCAAAAGGATCCTCCTCATTCTCAAACGGACGCGCAGGTCCGCGTCATGTGCTTATCTTGCGACTTGATATTCTTCTGATGGGCGGATACCCATCCCTGGACCAGCACTGCATATGTAGCAAGCGGCGGGAGGGGAATGTAGCGGCGGCACTTTATGTGCCGCCCTCATCCGCGACAAAGGTCGGCACTAAAGTGCCGACCCTACATTACTTAGACCCTACGTCACTTAGTGGCGCAGGCCGAGTTTGTCGACGATGGCTCGGTAGCGCTCCAGGTCGGCGGTTTGCAAATACTTCAGCAAGCGGCGGCGTTTTCCGACCTTGATGAGCAGACCACGACGGCTGGCGTGATCCTTCTTGTGGGTCTGCAGATGGTTAGTAAGATCGTTGATCGACTCGGTCAAGAGCGCGATCTGCACTTCAGCCGAACCGGTGTCATTCTCACCGCGCTTGAAGTTGCCGATGACAGAAGATTTATGTTCTTTTGAAAGCGCCACGGTTTGTTTACTCCTCCGTTGTTCGCGGTCGGCCGAGCCATTCGCGCGAGGGATCAATCGATCGTCCATGCGCAGCCCGTGCCGCCGTACAGCGACCTTCAGAATAGCATGGTGCGTGCGAGCCGGTCAAACGTGGAAGCGGCTTTTCTCTATTGGCCGAGCGCCCAGTGCGTGCCATCGTCATAGGTCACGGATGCGACGCCAACGGCGATATACGCTGCGCGCAGGAGCGCGGGCGTGGCCATGGAGGTCGTATGTGTCCAGCAATTGGCCAAGAGCGCCTTCTCCGGACTATCGCTGCGGATGCCGCTCATATCAGCAGCGGTCGCAGGGCCAGGCACGTCATCGCCCGGCTCAAAACTGCCAGCACGCAGATTCGATCCGGCGGTGAGCACCTGACCGTTCTGCGCGTATATCTTGTAGATAAACGTGACGCCGTCGATCTTCTTTCCGCTGTCATTCTTGAAGCTCAGGCAGTGAGTCTCCGACGTCGCGTCGTTCTTCACCGTTGCAAAGCCACGCTCGATCGTGACGCCACCGTTCTGGTTCCCAGCCGGCGCCAGCGTGAACGGCAAGTCGCGCGAGCTTATTGGGCCGGTCAAAGGCTGATTCACACCGCTGTTGGAGCTCGACGATAGCGTGTTGCAATTGGCAGCGTCGATGCTGTCGACGCATGGACCGATGTCATTGTCCGTCGCACCCACCGCATACAGTTTGGTACGGCCGCCATGGTCCAACCAGCTGAGCATGGCGACGCGCTCGGCAGTCGGCAGCTTGAGCATGATGTCGGTCTCTATATTGTCGAGCGGCGTGAGGTTCGGGCTCGGGATATCGGGCCGCGAATAGGTGGCCCAGACGTGCAGTGACAGCGTGTCCGCTGTGCTCAGTTCCTGAACGCCCTTGAGGATCTTAAGCAGCAGCGGACTTGCTTGGGTGCCCGAGTAGGTCGTCGACTGGTCGGCGACCGCGATCGTCGATGCCGCTACCATGACGATGCAGAGCGCAAGTGTGCAAAGCTGGCGTTTCACGCTATGTACGTTTGCCGTGTGTGCTGCGACGTCCGCCAGCGGTTGCGGATGAGGATGCAGCGAGAAAAAAAGACGGGCGGCTGTGAAGCCGCCCGTGACAGCGTGGCCGTCGACTTACCGCGACGGGAAGAGCAAGACGCTTCCCGGTTCAAGCCGTGCGCCTGCCTTGAGATGGTTGATCTGCGAGACGCGATAGACTGCTTCTCCGAGGTCGTCGTTTTGATTGGATCGATGGCTCACAAGACTCCACACCGTGTCACCTGGATGCACGATGACGTGGTCGTAACGCATCGGCGTGGACGTGAAAACCTTGCTGCCCCAGACCGCAGGCAGCGCGAAGACGAGGACGAGGGAGAGAACCTGGATCAGGGGAACAAGCGTTCCGCCTTGTCTGCGGTGATGGCTATACATGGCCTTCCACCTCCGGTGGCGCTTCATCGAACATATGTTTGCTTGGCTAGATTCTAGCGGCGACCGTCTGGACTGTCAAGGGATTTTCGAACAGGCGTTTGCATTTGGGACAGGGCTATGCTAAGATAGGCAAGCGCCGGGTTAGCATTACCGGCTGGCGATAGCGTCTCTACGCTTTTCGCCGTGGCCGGATAACCAAGGAAGGGCGGTAAGGGCAAGTGGACCGCAAGACGACTCCTCGGCAACAGGCCATTTTGGAAGTCATCAAAGACTTCACGCGCGAGCATGGGTACCCGCCCTCCGTGCGCGAGATCGGCGAACGGGTCGGTCTATCTTCCAGCTCGACCGTCCAGTGCCACTTGCGGACGCTCGAGAAAAAAGGCCTCATCAAGCGAGATCCCACGAAGCCGCGTGCTCTTGTGTCCGGATCCGATGCCTCACGCGACGTCGTCTCCTTGCCGATCATCGGTCGTGTGGCCGCAGGCACCTTGACGACGGCCACGCAGGATATCGAAGGCGAAATCACCCTGCCGTCGAGTTTTGTGAAACGCTCCGACTCGTTCGTCCTGCGCGTCAAGGGTGAGTCGATGATCGACGCCCACATCATGGATGGCGATCTGGTGGTCGTCTCACCGCAGAACGTCGCCAACAACGGTGAGATCGTCGTCGCGCAGACCGACAATAACGAGGAAGCGACCGTGAAGCGCTTCTACAAAGAGAACGGCCGCATCCGCCTTCAGCCCGCAAACGCCTATATGGATCCGATCATCGTCGACAATGCGACGATCGCGGGCAAAGTCGTCGCGCTGATCCGCAAGCTCTAACCCTCGCGCTCCTGGCGCCCGCCGCTACAAGCGGGGGCGTTCTTTCCATTCCGGGGTGTCGCTTCCCCGAGCTCGTTTGGTTCGGGGCGAATGCACGTGTGCTTGCCTGAAGGTCATATTGTGTTTGCGCGGGTGGCGGGTTTACGATGACGGCACCGACGTGGCGGCGCTTGGCCCCGCGAGTCGGTTTTACAATTTCGTCAGACGACAAGGAGCATCGTTATGCGCTTCATTGAGATCGCAGCATGCGTATCCACGATGTGCGCTACGCTGCTGGCGAGTGTTGTGTTGGACGGTTGCGGTGGTAACGCAGCGGCCCCCATCGAAGTAGCGACGCAATAACGGGGTCATGGCGAGACGCGGCGAAGCGCGCACAAAGCATGCAACCGCGAATCGCGATCACTGCAGATGCCGAGCGCATCGGCGACTCGGCCTACCTCCGTGCGTACGAGCGCGCGGTCGAACAGGCCGGCGGCGAGCCGGTGTTGCTCTATGACGTGGTCGAGCCGGAGGATGTCGCCGGGGCGTTAGCAGGCTTTGACGGTTTGCTCTTACCAGGCGGCGCAGACGTGGATCCGGCCGAATACGGTGGCCGCGATCATCCGACCGTGAGCAAGGCCCCGCCGGCATACGATCGGCTCGAGCTGGAGGCGGCACGCATTGCGCTTCGCCAAGACATCCCGACCTTCGCGATCTGCCGTGGCGTGCAAGTCATGAACGTCGCGCTGGGCGGCACGTTGTACGTCGACGTACCCGAGGAGTACGAGCCGCGCAATGGTCTGCGCTTGCAGCATCGCCAGACGCCACCGCACGCCCGCCACGAAGCCACGCACCCAGTGGATCTCGATGACGGCAGTCTCTTGGCACGCGTGCTCGAGAGCCGTATGACGCCAACGAACTCGATGCATCACCAGGCGCTGCGGCGGATCGCACACGATCTCGTACCGACCGCACGCACGCGCGACGGCATCGTCGAAGCGGTCGAGGCTCGCGACGCGCATCCTTTCTATCTGGGCGTCCAGTGGCATCCGGAAGAGATGATCGATGTCGACGGTCCGAGCAGGACGCTCTTCGAAGCCTTTATCAGCAGCGCCGCTCGACGAGCGCAGCGCAAGCACGTTCGCACGTTGGACACTCCGACCACCCGGTGAGCGCGCCCGCAGCGCGAGGTTTGGCGGGAGCGGTGGCTGCGCTCGAGCTGCGGGTCTTTCCGATCCTCCGCCGCTGGGCGGACGAACCGCACCTCATCGCCATCCGCGACGCCGTGCAGATCGCGTTCTACGCATTTGGCGCGTGGACGGTCGTCGCGTTCTTCTTGCTGCCGCCTGGACCGCTGCTCAACCGGTTCTTCCAGGCTTATCACATCGGGTTCGGCTTCATGGGTCTCGCGTTGGCAGTGGTGCTGCCCGAACGTCTCGCGACGAAGTTCGGGTACAACCGCGTTGCGGCAGTAGCGGTTAGCCTTGGCGCATTTCTGCTCTCGTTACCGGCGAA
>JAFANK010000293.1 GCA_019232725.1 Vulcanimicrobiota bacterium
GTTGTCGCTACAAAGTTTTGTCGGCAACGTCGAACAGCTCGTGTACTCGGGCCTGGTCGAGTTCGACGACCACAACGAACTGATCCCCGATGCGGCGACGCAAGTGCCGAGCCTGACCAACGGCGGCATCAGCGCCGATGGCCGAACCATCATCTATCATCTGCGCCACGATATCGCGTTTTCTGACGGCGTGGCGCTTACGTCTGCAGACGTCAAGTACACCTGGCAACAGGTCATGAATCCGCTGAACAACTTGCCGAACAGAGTGCCATCCGACCAGGTCGTCACGATGGACACACCAGATCCGTACACGGTCGTCGTGCACCTGAAAGCCCCCTATGCACCATTCATCAGCAATTTCTTTGAAAATGGCGGCACGCCGAACGGCGCGATCTTGCCCAAGCATCTCTTGCAAGGGTACCGCGATCTCAATCAGATCCCGTTCAACTCGCACCCCGTTGGGAGCGGACCGTTTGTCGTCGACCGTTGGGAGCCGGGCAACGAACTCACACTGCGTGCCAACCCTCGCTACTTCCGCGGCCGCCCCGCGCTCCAGACAATACAGATCAAAATCATCCCAAATCAGAATAGCCTGCTGACAGCGCTGCGCTCGCACGAGGTCGACTTCTACTACGCGGTCTCCGAAGTGCAGTACGCCACGCTCAACGGTGCGCCGGGCATCCGGGTCACCGTGTCGCCCACCTTCTCGATCGAGCACATCAAATTCAATTGTCAGAGCCCGCTGCTCAAAGACGTCATTGTGCGACGTGCCGTCGCGCATGGCATCGACTGGCACCGGCTTTTCACCGACGTGTATCTGGGGCTTGGGACTGCTGGGATGGCCGACATCCGGCCGGGCACGTGGGCGTATAATCCGCACGCCACACAATATTCGTTCGACCCAGCGCTTTCACGTGCGTTGCTGCAGTCCGATGGCTGGCGCATGGGCAGCGGTGGGATATTTTGGAAGAATGGTGTGCCGCTGCGTTTGCAGATGATGACCGTCGTGGGCGTCAGCTCTCGCCTCAAGGCCGAGGAGCTCGTGCAGCAGCAACTCAAGGGGGCCGGCATCGACGTGGAGATCCACAATTATCCTGCCAACCTCGTCTTCGCGACATGGGCCAGCAATGGGCTCTTGACGCGCGGCCGCTACGACCTCGCGCTGGTCACGATGGACCTCAACCCGGACCCTGAGAACAGCATCAACTTCTCTCCAGACGAGTTACCGCCCATCGGCCAAAACCGCTCATTCTACGTTGACGCGCAGCTGGGCGCATGGGAGAAGGCAGCGCGCAGCACCTACGACCAAACGCTTCGGCGCAAATACTATTGGCTCACGCAACAGCGCATTCGCGACGCCGTGCCGATCCACGGCATCGAGTGGTCGCCGCTGATCGATGCCGTCAACGACGACCTCCAGCACTTCAAGCCTGGCTCGATCAACGATTTCTGGAACGCGTATGAGTGGTCGATCTAGTCGCGACCTTCCTTGCGGAAATGAATGACAAACGTGTTCCCCTCGGAGTCCTCCGCAAACGCCATTTTGCAGACCGGCGTTTCTTCCACGTGTGGCGCGATCTTGACGCCTGCCTTGCGGTACTGATCGACGGCCGATTCGAAGTCGGCAACGGAGAACAGCACGCCGTTGCCCGCCGTCCACGATCCATCTTCCATCTTCCAGAGTGTAAACGCCGTGTTGTCCGGCGTGACGAACTCGGCTCCTTGCGAGCGAATTTCGCGGCGCAGCGGCAGGCCGATGATGTCGCGGTAGAACTGCTTGGCTCGCTCGACGTCCTTGACGAGATAGGTGGTCGTGTCGATGCCGAGGACTTGTGGCTTTCGATCCGCCATAAAAACGCAACCTCCGTTTGCTGCGGGGGCGGACACGTTCAAGACTGAGCCCTTTTGCCCTACACGCGGGCGCGGGAGCAGATGGTACAATATGGACATCGCCCGGGTTACCCGAGCGACGTGGCGCGATGAGGCGCCGTCTTCGTCTCTCCAGGGAAAGAGGTCGACTCCTCATGTACAACGCTCCTCAAATCCTGGCGTCGCTGGATGCGAACGCCGTGCTCGGCGATGCTCTCGGAACACACTGCAGCTCGGTAGGGTGCGCATAGCGCCCTTCACGTTGCCACGAGCACGAAAGGGCTCGCTACGGCGAGCCCTCTTCCTTTTGCCGGCATGCCATTTGCCCCGTGCGTCGAAAAAGCTGGCGAGTGTCCACCCGCACATCGACTAGTGCATTGACGAGATCGATCGAGCGCAATCTGATCGTCGGCGTGCTCTCGCTGTTCGTCTTTTGCTGCACGCTCCCGGGCTTGAGCTTTGTGTGGGATGAGGCCGGAGCGAGTTGGGGCGTGCAAGGACCGCTCGGCTTTGTGACCGACTACGATGGCGTGATCAAAATCGTGGCGCCGAACTCTGTGGCTGCGACCGCCGGGCTGCAACGGGGCGATCGCATCGATTTGCCGCAAACGTCTTTCGAAAGCAGATCATTCATCTTGCCTGGCGGCGCGCGAATGGCGGCCGGCCAGCGCGTGGACCTCTGGCTCGTCCACGATAATGCCGAGCGTCGCGTGACGCTCGTAGCGCCCTCGGTGCCGTATAGCATTCTGGCAAGAGTGAGCTTTGTGGTGCGCAGTCTCGGCACACTCGTCTTCGTGGTCGTCGGCGGTTCGCTTGTGATCTTGCGCCCGAG
>JAFANK010000052.1 GCA_019232725.1 Vulcanimicrobiota bacterium
GCGATCTGCTGTGCCAGATCGTCCGTGACGTTTTGCGCGCCGAGCGCCGCCAAGCGTTGAGGATCGACCACCGCAGTCGGCGCCGACGACGTGGAGACGGTCTGCCGCCCATTGACCGTCACGCTCCCGAGCGTCGCGTTATTGCCCGTGCCTGCGCGTGCGAGTTGCAGGGCTATCGTCGTCGTTTTGCCGGCAGCGACGGTCACGACTCGGCCGCTGAGCGGTGCGAATCCCTTCGCCTCCGCCGTCACCGCGTACGTGAGCGCCGCGATTCCTGAAAATGTGAAAATGCCGGAAGCGTCGCTGACTGCGCGTTCGCTGTTTCCAGCCGCACGCAAACCGATGTGCGCTTGCGCGATCGGCACGCCGTATGCGTCGGTCACCGTTCCCTGGACGTCGCCGTACTGCACCGCAAGCGCACGGGCCTGTGACCAGATCGTGCCAACCATCACCAACGCACCGAAGAACGCGACAATCCGCATGTTTTTAGGTTGCGTGCATGGATTGCCGCTTCCTTCGAACAACTCATGTGCAGTTGGATCGCGCCGACCATCTTGCGTGAGCGTCCCTATGCCTCGTGTCACTTATTGCATCGCCCTCTGCGTGGTCGCGCTGTTCGCCGCCGTGCTCGCAGCATGCGGCGGCGGCGCCACTCTTCCAGGAGTGCAAGGGCCTCCGCAAAAATCCACGATGCCACCGCCGTCGCTCGCCAACGTCACGCTCGTGAGCGCGGACCCATTCACCAATACGACGAGCCAACATGCGACCGAGCTCGAGCCGTCGATGGCATCGTTTGGCTCGATGATCGTCGCGACGTTTCAATCCGGACGCTTTTTCACTGCCGGCTCATCCGACATCGGCTTCGCAACATCGTTGAACGGCGGCGCGACCTGGCTGTCAGGCTTCCTGCCGGGCACGACGAGCTATACAACGCCTGCCGGCATCTTTGACAGCGTGAGCGATCCGGTCGTGGCGTACGACGCAGCGCATGGCGTGTGGCTCATCTCTTCGCTGCCGGTCGTGTTCTCCAGCGCTTTGACGCCAGCCGCACTTGTGAGCCGATCATCTGACGGGATCCATTGGTCGGCACCCGTGGCGGTTGCCGCAGGTCAGATCAGCAGCGACAAGGAGTGGATCGCGTGCGACGACACGTCGAGCAGCCCGTACTACGGCCATTGCTATCTGCAATGGGATGATCCGAGCGCAAACGGCACGATCCACGTCAGCAGGTCCCACGATGGCGGCCTGACGTGGAGCACGCCCGCAAACACCGGCGGCAACGCAAACGGCATCGCAGGACAACCGCTCGTGCAGCCAAACGGCACGGTCATCATCCCTATCGACGACTATTTCGAGGCCAACGTCATCGCGTTTGCATCGCATGACGGGGGCGCAAGTTGGACCACGCCGATCACCGTTGCGCCGATCATCAACCACTTTGAAGGCGGTGACCTTCGCAGCGGACCATTGCCGAGCGGAGCGATGGACGCGTCCGGCAGAGTGTACCTCGTATGGCAAGATTGCCGCTTCCGCGCCGGCTGCGCGTCGAATGACTTGGTGATGAGCTCCACGCTCGACGGCACGATCTGGAACGCACCAGTACGCATTCCGCTTGACCCACGCACGAGCGCGGTCGATCACTTCATCCCGGGCCTTTCGGTCGCACCGGGGACGAGCGGCGCGACTGCCCAGCTGGGGCTGAGCTTCTACACGTATGCGAATACCAGTTGCACTTCCACGAGTTGCCTGCTGTCGGTCGGCTATTCAACCTCGCACGACGGCGGAGCTAGTTGGAGCGCACCGGTCACGATCGTCGGGCCAATGAGTCCGTCGTGGCTTGCCGACACCGATCAAGGTCTCATGGTAGGCGACTACATGGCCTCCACCATCATCGGCACGCAGCCGCTAGCGGTCTTTGCCGTCGCGCAACCAGCGCCAGGCGCAGCGCTCAACGAGGCGATGTACGTTTCCAAGCTCGGGGCGCTGCCAGCGCGTGCGCTGCCACTGTCGTATCGTCGCACCCTTTCCGAACTGCCAGTGCCCGGCGTACGTTCGGATCGCCGCGGCCGGCTGCGGCCGCCAT
>JAFANK010000194.1 GCA_019232725.1 Vulcanimicrobiota bacterium
CCGCTTGCGTTGGGCCTCGAATAGTCCCTCACGCTCGAGGTCCGCTTTGAGCCGCTCGAACGCTAGGTGCAGCGCGCCCTTGCCGAGGGGAACGACGCCCAGCACGCGCAACTGATAGGAACTCCGCCGTTCATAGATATCGACGACACCGGCGACCTCAATGGCCGTCCCATCCGGGATCGGCAGCGGCAACGCAAGCCGGGCAGCCGTTTCTTTAAAACAATAACAATCGATGATCCCTTGCCGGTCTTTCAGTGTGAAGTACGTATTGCCGTCGATGGTCCTGCTTCTGGACACTTCGCCGAACACGCGCACGCTAGTCGGAAACGATTGCCGGAGTGCGAATCGGATCTTGCGGCATAGTTCACCGACCGGCATCGCAGGCGCGTCGAAGAGGCTGCGCATCATGGCGTGTTCGTGGCCCCCGGCATGTCACTGACTGCTGGAGATGGCGCGGGCGCAGGCGTCGCAGGGGCAGGCGATGTGAGTGGTCCAAAGGGTGAGGCGTCGACGCCATTGACTGGTGCCGGCCTCGGCGTGCTCAACGCGACGCAATACGCCAGCGGTGCAGTGCCATTCAGGAAAAATTCTTCGCGGCCGCCTTCCCCGGGTACAGCTCGGCGGCCGTTGCTGCAGATCTTGACGCGTTGCACGTCCGGCGGCACCGGCCCGAACTGCTGCACCGGCACACCTTTCAATGCAGCCTTCATGAACGCGGCCCATGTCCGTGCCGGCACATTTCCGCCGTACGATTCGTACATGCGAGAGTAGTCATCGTTTCCCACCCACACGGCAGCAGCGAGCTGCGGTACAAAACCGACGAACCAGGCATCGCGAAAATCTGACGTCGTGCCAGTCTTGCCGGCCGCCGTCCGTCCGATGATGGCGTTGGGGTAGCCGGTACCTTCTTGAATCACGCCTTCCATCATGGTGGTCATGATGTATGCAGCGCCTGGTGATAAGGCAGCACGCCGGTCTGGGTATCGGTTGTCGACGATCGTCTGGCCGTACTCATCTGTGATATAACGGATCGCTTGTGGCGGCGTATATACCCCGCCATTAGCGATGGTCGAATAGCCCGAGACCATGTCTAATGGTGAAACGACTGCCGTACCAAGCGCCAGCGACAGATCGGGCTCGAGGTCCTCCGTGATGCCCATACGATGCGCGTAGTCGATGACCGTATCGATGCCGATGTCGCTCGCCAGGCGAACCGCCACGATGTTGCGCGAGAGCTCAAACGCGCGGCGCAGCGTGATCGCGCCGAGGTACCGGTGGTCGTCGTCGAGCGGTTTATAATCTGTGCCATCGCCGGCGGGATAGGTCACCGGCGCATCGAGATAGACGGACGAAACGGGCACGCCCTTATCCACTGCGGCCGAATACACATATCCTTTAAACGACGAACCCGGCTGTCTGCGTGCCTGCCACGCCCGGTTGAACTGACTTGCAGCCGAAAAGCCGACGCCGCCCACCATCGCCAGTATCTCGCCAGAGCGAGGATCTTCGGCGACTAGTGCGCCTTGATGCATGCCGTAGCCCTCGGCTCGCCCTTCCTTGACGCCGTTGGTCACCGCACGTTGTGCGGCTCCTTCGAGCCGCGGGTCGAGCGTCGTGTAGACGGTGAGTCCGCCGCGATAAATCCGATCGTATCCGAACTGTTTGACGAGCTGTGCGATGACGTACGTCGTGAAGTACGGTTCGCGGTAGGAACTGATGCCGTTGTCCGAGGCGCCGATGAGCCGCAGATCCTCGGCGGCGGCGGCATCCGCTTGATCGCGGGTGATCATGCGCGTTGCGACCATACGGTCGAGAACGTGGCGCTGGCGGTCGCGCGCACGCTCCATATCGTTATAGGGCGAATACAGTGACGGCGCGGCGACAAGACCCGCGAGCATCGCCGCTTCCGACAGCGTCAGCTTGCTCACGTCTTTCCCGAAATACGCATGGCTGGCTGCTTGCACGCCATATGCACCGGCGCCGAAATAGACCAGGTTGAGGTAGCGTTCCAGGATTTCGTCCTTGCTGTACGAGCGCTCGATCTCAATGGCCAGCAAGGCCTCTTGGATCTTGCGCGTGAGGGTCTGTCGATCGTTGAGGAAAAGCTTGCGCGCTAATTGCTGGGTGATCGTGCTGGCGCCTTGTGTGATCTCCTCGTGCTGATAGTTGGCAAGCGCGGCGCGCATGATGCCGCGCAGATCGACGCCACGATGCGAATAGAAGCGCTCGTCCTCGGTGGCTACCATCGCGTCACGCATGACCTGCGGGATCTGCGTGATCGGCACGTACACTTTGTACTTGTCGTACAGGCGGGCGAGGAGGGTGCCATCGCGGGCCACGATTACCGTCGGCGACGTCGGTTGGATGGTCGAGAGGCTGCTGACATCGGGGAGACCGCGCCCGTACGTGCCCAGCATCGCGATCCCAACGCCGGCACACCCCAGCACGACGAGCGCCACGCAGATCAAAAGCGCGCTCAGCAACAGCCGCCAACGCCGGCGGCGACGTTCGCTCACTGGCCCGTGACTGTGGCCGGCGGCGCCGGCGTCTTGGCAAGCGCGTCGAGGATCGCATTGACGAATTCGCCGGACTTTTCGGTGGACAGCCGGTGCGCCAGCTCAATCGCATGGTTGATAATACCAGTGGTCGTCATGCCTGGCCGATAGCGCAGCTCCCAAGCGCTCATCTCCAAGATCAGCCGGTCGACGCCCGACAAGCGTTCGAGCTTCCAGCGCCGCAAGAGCGGTGCTATCTGCGCCTCCAGCTCAAGCTGATGCGTGAGCGTACCGCGCACGAGGCGATCCACGAGATCCCAGTCAGTCGGGCGTGGTGCGTCCTCACGACGTTCGACTGCGGGATACTCTTCTTCGTAGGGATCTTCCGCACGAGCGGCGTCGCCCCGGCTGAACACGCCGATCTCATCACGGGCTTGTCGCAGCGCATCATCCAGCGGTGCTTTGCCGATGTCGACCGCGTATAAGATCTCAAGCGCGAGACGATGCTCGCGACGTTCAGCCGCCATGTGCAGCGACCGCTTCGTGCGGTGGCTGCAGTACGTGCTCGCGCAGCCAGGTCACGTTGGTGTGTCCTTCGACATAGGAGCTCATCGTGAGGACGCGTTCGAGGACCGGCACGGTCGTGGCGACGCCAAGGATCTCCGTCTCCGCGAGCGCGCGCCGCATGCGCACGATGCTCTCTTCTCGTGTGCGGTCGTACGTGACGATCTTGGCCAGCAGGGAATCGTAGTACGGCGGCACCTCGGCGCCGGCGTAAATATGCGTGTCCACGCGAACGCCCGGACCGCCCGGCAATAGCACACTGCCGAGTTTGCCCGCCGTAGGCCGGAAGCCCATCTCTGCGTCTTCAGCGTTGATGCGGCATTCGATAGCGTGGCCGGTCGGCTTGATCTCCTCCTGACGCACGGTCAGGCGCTCCCCGGCCGCAATCCGGACCTGCCACTTGACGAGATCGATGCCATAGACGACTTCGGTGATCGGGTGCTCGACCTGAATGCGCGTGTTCATCTCCATGAAATAGAACTTGCCGTCCGAACTCAGCAAGAACTCGAGCGTGCCGGCATTGGCATACTCGACCGCATGGGCAGCGCGAACGGCACTCGCGAGCAGCTCGGCCCGGATGCTCGGATCCAAGTTGGGCGCCGGTGTTTCTTCCAGCAGTTTTTGGTGTGAAGGCTTTTGGATGGAGCAATCACGCTCGCCCACATGGATGATGTGGCCGTATTCGTCGCCCAACATCTGCACCTCGATATGCCGCGGGTGGGTGAGCAGCTTTTCGATGTAGATACGGCCGTCGCTGAAGGCCGCCTGCGCCTCTCCGCTAGCAGCGGCGAGGCCAGCAGGCAGATCGGCTTCACGGCCGACGATGCGCATGCCCTTACCGCCACCGCCGGCAGTCGCCTTGATCAGCAGCGGGAAGCCGACTTCCCGGCCAAAACGCCGTGCTTGTTGTTCAGATTCGATGATGCCCGATCCAGGCACGACCGGCACATTGGCTTCTGCCATGCGTTGTTTGGCCGAAGACTTGTCGCCCATGAGGGCGATGGCCGATGCCGCAGGGCCGATGAATTTGAAGCCATGAGATGCGCAGATCTCTGCGAACTGCGCATTCTCCGACAAGAAACCGTAGCCGGGGTGAATGGCATCGACACCCGCGATCTCCGCAGCGCTGATGATGTTGGGCACGTTGAGGTATGAACGCGCCGTCTGCGGTGGGCCGATGCAGTATGCTTCATCCGCGAAACGTGGATGCAGCGCGTGCCGGTCTGCCTCAGAAAAGACCGCTACCGTCTTGACGCCAAGTTCTCGACAGGCGCGGATGATCCGGACGGCGATCTCGCCGCGATTGGCGACCAGGACCTTAGCGAACATCGTACCTCAGATGCGCGGTGGCTCGACGAGCTCCGCCGCGACTGATGGCTCTTGTGACTCCGCAGGTGATGTGATGGACGCGCCACTGCTGTCGACGACGAACAACGGCTCGCCAAAATCTACTGGCTGCCCGTCGACGACAACCTGAGAGATGAGCGTGCAGTCAAGCGGACAGCGCACGTCGTTGCGCAGGCGAAGCGCCTCGATATGCCCTAAGACCCGCCCAGCTTCGAGGCGGTCGCCGGGACTTGGGGGCTCACCGGCGTCACGAAAAAGGCCGACCACCTCCGCGTTGATCGTGTCATAGGCGCGACCGGCCTCGCCACGATACACGCGCATCGTCGGCGCTGAGCGCGTGGGGGCGGCTTTGGCCGGCTCGCTGCCATCGCCGTGGTCGCCTTCTCGAATCCCTAGCGGCGCAGCCTTGGCAAAGGTCACGCTCCCTTGCGGCGTGCGCATGCGCAGCTGCGCCAATGGGCTCTGCGCGAACGCGCGAGACAAAGGCACGACCGTCGAGCGAAGGAACCGCAGGAAGGACGAGGATTCGTCCCGAGGCTGCGGCTTTTTCTGTTGCGCCACATCGTGCTGTTTCGCCGGGTCCAAAGGGCTGGCCTTGCCCGGAATGTTCTAGCGCTCGGCGCCGGCAGGTGTTCGGGCGCTGATCACCACCGCTCGAATCGTGCGTGCCACGGTTCCCGCTCCGGTGTAGGCGGCACGCATGGCGGCAAGGCCGTGCTCGAACTCCGCCGCCGGTAGCAGATAGAATGTGGAGAGATAACGCGCTGCGGTTCGCGCGATCAACGTGGCTGCAGGCGTCTCTTCTTGCCACACGACGTCGTCCACTGTGACGTGCGACAAACCGTTTTCATGCAGCGACGTGCACAGCCTGGGAACGCTGGGAAACCGCGCCATGTCGATCGCTGAAATGCTCGGGAAGAAACGAGCATGCTCTGTTTGCACGAAATGCGCGTGTGGAAAGGTGGCAAATGCAACGACGCCGCCTTGCGCGAGACGAGCGCGAACACGGGACCAAAATTCCGGTCGAAGATTCATGTACTGCACCGAAAAGAAAAGCGTTATTGCGTCGAACGGTCCCGGCGGTAGTTCGACATTCGCATCCATGCGCTGATAGTCGATAGGGGTCTGCGCCGCTCGCGGGTCGTCACGCGCGACTGTCAGCATGTTCGCGCTCTTGTCCACACCCGTGACGGCAGCATGCGCCTCGGCGAGCAGTGCGCTGAAGCGCCCGGTTCCGCAACCGACGTCCAACACCCGCAAGTCCTTGCGCAGGCCGATCGCTGTGCGCACGCGGCTGAACAGTTCGCGATCGAATCTCGAGAGCGGCCGTACGTCATGGTACTGCATACGTGCGTCGCCGATCGTGTCATAGTCGAGCGCTTGAACCGGGGCGAGTTCAGCCGTGCCTGCGACGCGCACAATCGTCTGACGTATATCGCTGGGCTGCGCGAGGACAGAGCGCAGGGCCGCAAGCACAAGCGGGCTTAGGCTGGTCGCAGACTCGTGCCGCGTGCTGCCGCTTTCACCCGCGTCGACCACGTCGACCTGCACGCCGAACTTCGCGCTAGGCGCTACGCGCGATGCGATCGCCTCGACGATGGCGAGCAGGTCTGATCGCACATCCGGAGCCGAGCGCTCGGTCTTGAGTGTCGCCGCGACGCCATACTCGTTCGCATCAGTGCCGCTGGTTAGTTTCCCATAGTGAATGTCGGAGAGCGCACAGAGTGTGCCGATGGCCGGCAAACGCACCATGACTTCGCGCAGGTTGCCAGGCGCATCGCCCACGCGTGAGCGTAAGCCGATGTGCACGCGCGTCACTGATGCGCGCGAGAGGAACTAAGCTCTATTTCGGGCGTGGCGCCATCGAGAAGCCGCGGTTTTCTCAACCGAACCCTGACCCCGGCGATGCGTTTGTCGCGCATGATCGCCGCGATGATGTGGCCAGCCAGCGCTTCTAACAGGAGGCAGGAGCGTTCGCTGATCACCTCTTCACAAAGACGGTATACGGCTGCATAATCGACCGTGTCGGCGAGGTCGTCTGTGGCTGCCGCGCGCGTAAGATCGCAGGTCAGTTCGACATCAACATCGATCGGTTGCGGATGGCCTCGCTCGCCGGGGTCGGCACCGTGCCGGCCCCAAAACCGCATACCCGAAATGCGTATCGAGCCCTGGCTCACGAGAAGTTCGGTTGTTGCGTCCCCCGCGCGGGAGCCTGTGCTGCTCCGATCCGCGTCAGGGCGTCGGCGACGTCGACGACGGCGCGCATGGCCACGACATCGTGGACGCGGACGATGTCAGCACCGCCGGCTATCGCCAACGCCACGGCTGCCGCGGTCCCGAACACGCGGTCCTCAACCGGCTGGCCTGTGATCTTACCGATGAACGACTTGCGCGAGACGCCGACGAGCAGTGGGTAGGGCAACTCCTCGACAAACTCACGCAGGCGCGAGAGGATCTGCACGTTGTGGTCGGCCGTCTTGCCAAATCCGATTCCAGGGTCGACGATGA
Organism: Vulcanimicrobiota bacterium; assembly: GCA_019232725.1. Lineage (GTDB taxonomy): Bacteria > Vulcanimicrobiota > Vulcanimicrobiia > Eremiobacterales > Eremiobacteraceae > JAFANK01. Next base: position 6,915 of record JAFANK010000194.1, read on the forward strand.
TGTGTTCGGGCGGCACATCCGCGTCGCGGACGTAGCGCGCAGCGAGATCCAGCGACTCGATGACTTCGACCACGCAGTCGCGCTCATAATCCGTATTGACCCGGTTGTGCATGACGATCAACGGCACGCGCGCGCGGCTTGCGAGCTCGACGATGCCTGGAATCGCGCCCCACACGCAGTTGATCATGTCGGCGCCGGCGGCGAGCGCTTCGACGGCAACTACCGGCTTGAAGGTGTCGATCGAAATCGGCACGTCGACGGCAGCACGCACGGCGGCGATCGCAGGCACGACGCGCTGCAGCTCCTCCCGCTCGCTGACGGGGACGTGACCGGGCCGTGTCGATTCTCCCCCCATATCGATGAAGTCAACGCCGGCATCGGCAAAATCCATGGCGAGACGGACAGCAGCGTTCGCGTCTCCTGCGGTGCCGTCGCCCGAGAACGAGTCTGGCGTGGTGTTGATCACGCCCATCAGCATGGTGCGCGTGCCCCATGCATAGGTACGATCGCGCAACCGCAAGGCCGGAAGCCGCTGCTCAGACGATGGCATGATCGGCGATGGTGGCATTGTCGAGGAACCAGCGCCGCAAACCGCCGACCAGAAAGGTGGACCCGGTCACGACCACCAGATCCCCCGCGGCGGCCATGCGACGCGCGAGATTGAAAGCTTCAATCGGATCGTCCACCGCGCGTGAGGCCATGCCAGCCTCCCGTGCGACGTTTACGAGCGTCTGCGCATGGCGGGCGCGTCGATGCGACGCCTCAAAGGTAGTGAAGATGTAATGCGCCGGCAGACCGCGCCATGCTCCGACGACGCCCGCGAAGTCCTTTTCGTGCGCGATCGCGACGACGAAAACCATGCGCCGGCCCGGGAAGTGCCGCTGCAAGGCACCACCCAACGCCTGCGCCTTCTCAACGTTGTGCGCGACATCGAACAGCACTGACGGGTGCGATGGATAGTACTCTGTCCGTCCGGGGAGGGAAAGATCGGCAAAGCCACGAGTGACGTGGACGGGCTGCACCGTAAATGCGTCGGCGATCGCCTCGAGTGCGACGAGCGCCGTGGCCGCGTTGTGCACTTGGAACTCTCCGATGAGGGGCAGGGTAAATGCATACCGTTGGCGCTCGGTTCGCACCACCACCTCTTGCGCATAGCGCAATTCTTTCAGGGACGACTCGACGCTCGCAGCGCGAGCGACGATCGATAGTGGGGCGCCGTGCGCTTGGGCTGCTTCGGTGATGATCTGCAGCACAGAATCCTGCGTTGCCGCGGTCACGACTGGCACTCCATCTTTGATGATGCCTGCTTTGTCTTTCGCGATCTCCTCCACCGTGTCGCCCAGCACGTCTTTGTGGTCGGTGCCGACGTTTGTGATGATGCTGACCAGCGGCGTTATCACGTTTGTGCCATCCAGCGTGCCGCCGACGCCCACTTCGATCACGGCGACGTCGACTTTCTCTTCGGCGAAGTAGAGGAACGACAGCGCCACCATGAGCTCGAAATACGATGGCGGCCCCCACTGCTCGCCGCGCATCACCTCGATGACGGGGGCGAGGCGATCGAAGATATCGCCGAACCGCTGCGGAGCGATGGGTTGGCCGTCAATGCGGGCGCGTTCGATCACCGAGTGCAAGTGCGGCTTTGTATGGAGGCCGACTTTGTATCCCGCAGCCTGCAAGATCGCGGCGCACATGGTCGCAGTCGACCCTTTACCCGCGGAGCCGCCGACATGCACCGCTTGCAACGACTCCTGAGGATCGCCCAGATGCCGGAGCAGCGAGCGCATCCGGTCGAGCCGGCCGGGAAACCGTCCGGAAATAGTTTCCGAGGTCGTACGATCGAGCACGCGCAGCGCTGTCTCGAACTCCATCGTTAACCCGCGCCCCCGTGCTCGCCGACCTCGCCGCGCAGCAAGCCGATCGCATGCGCTAACACTGGCCGGATGACCATCATCGTCTCGCGCACCGCTTTTGGGCTGCCGGGAAGATTGATGATCAGCGTCCGCTTGCGCACGACCGCGGCCGCGCGTGAGAGTATCGCGGTCGGCACGGTTGCGGCACTGGCGTGTCGCATGGCTTCGGCGATGCCCGGCACCTCGTAGTCGGCGACCGCCAGTGTGGCTTGGGGCGTGACGTCGCGTTGGCCAAGCCCGGTGCCCCCGGACGTGAAGATGCAGTCGGCAGCACCGCGATCGCTCACCACCTTGAGCAGCGACTCGAGCTCCTTACGATCATCGGCCAGCACTTCTTCAGAGACGATCTGCCAGTCTGCCGGAAGACTTTCGCGCATCACCGGCAGGCATGCGTCAGGGCGCTCACCTGCTGCTGCTTTGTCTGAGAGCACCACGAGTGCCGCGCGCGGGGGCCCCGTCATCTCAGCGCGATCGATCATAACTTTCCCCTGCGGTAGTGACCGCTCTTGCCACCGGTTTTCTCCACCAGCAAGAGCCGCTCGATCGTCATGCTTCGATCCGCGGCCTTGACCATGTCGTAGATGGTCAGCGCAGCGACCGCGCAACCGGTGAGCGCCTCCATTTCAGCTCCCGTCCGCCCTTCGGACGCCACTGCGCAGCGAACTCGGATGCGGTCATCGCCGCGCGGTTCGCAGCGTACGTCGATATGAGAGATCGCTATCGGATGACAGAGCGGGATGAGTTGCGCCGTGCGCTTGGCCGCGAGCATCCCGGCGATTTGTGCCGTGATGAGCACGTCACCCTTCTTGGCAGTCCCCGCGCGGATAAGCGCTCGCGCTTTTGCCGACATGACGACATCCGCTTCGGCGATCGCCGTTCTGGCGGTGACCGCCTTCGCCCCGACGTCGACCATCGCAACAGAGCCGTCACGCGTCACGTGCGACAGCCCCGTGCGACCCCTGTGTGGAGACCCAGGAACGAGCGGCGTCGTTCGCCGCCGCGATGTCGTCATTGTGGACGAGCACTTCGCAGCAGCATCACCATTTTGCTGCTCGGACAGCGCGTCACACTCATGGCGCTGCCGCGTGTCCGCGCAGGGCGATGATCGCAAGACACGCGCCACCGAAGATCCAGCAATACACTGCGAACGGCGTCAGCCGGTGCCGATCGACATAGCGCATGAAGAAACGGATCGCGAACAGACCGCACAGGAATGCGACGACGAAGCCGGTTGCGATCACGGCCAGCGGCTCGGGCGCGACGCCCAGCAGTGCGATGTTGTGCTGACCGACCGCCTCTGCATGCGGATGCACGATGCGTCGGATCTCAAATGCGCTCGCACCGACGATCGCCGGACCCGCGAGCAGGAAGGAGAACCGCGCGGCCTCTTCTCGTGACATACCCGCGAGCATGCCGCCCGCGATCGAAAAGCCGGAACGGGATCCGCCGGGGACAAGTCCGCCCACTTGGCTCAGCCCGATGAGGACTGCTTTGCCGAAGCTCAGCTGCTCGGCTTTGAGATCGCGTTGCCGAAGCCGCTCGACGGCGAAGAGCACGAGTCCGGTCACGAGGAGGAACGCGGCCGCGAACACCGGCATAGCGAAGAGCCTGTCGAAGAATTTTTCGAAGACCTTGCCCACGATCGCGAGCGGGATGGTGCCCGCGATGATGAGGAGGGCTAGCCGCTCGAACGGCTGCCTGAACGCGTCACCAAAACCAGTGAAAAAGCCGGCAATCAACCTACCATAGTCCCGTGCGAAATACACGAGGACTGCGAGGAAGGTGCCGAGGTGCAGCATGACCACAAACGGCAAACTGGGGAGCTGCCAGCCGAAAAGATAGGAGAGCAAAAGCGTGTGCGCAGCGCTGCTGATCGGAAAAAGCTCCGCCACGCCTTGGATGATGCCGAGCACGACTGCGTGGATGAACGCCACGGATGCCCCTTTCTGCTGCGTACCACGTCGAGCCGATTCACGTGTCGAGGCTAAACGTATAGATAATCCTGTACGTCTCTGTCACCGGCTCCCCATTGTGTTCCGGTGCGGAATACGAGCTTTCCTGTGCCGCCATCAGTGCGGCTCGATCGAGCGACGCATATCCTGATGATACCCATACCCGGATATCGCTCGGTCCATCGGGACCGACCGTGAGCAAGATGATGACCGTTCCTTCTTCTCCTTGCTCGAACGCATCATGCGGGTATTCAGGCCGTACCTCGTGCTCGAATCGAGCGCTGACGATGACATAGCGATCGTCCGCCGGCGCGGAGGGTTGTGGCGAGACGTCGACAGGAACGTTCGTCGCGGGCGGACCAAGCGAGCCAACCAATGCCGTGCTCGACGGAGTACGCAAAGCCGTCGTGTCACGCGGCGGCGTCGCGATACGTGTTGCTTGCGGACGCGGTGCGCGCGACAGCGGTTTTGGCTGTACTGCGCGCTGTGTCGCGGTTGGCGTTGGGCTCGGCCGCGGCGTCGGCCGGGGTGCTGGCGGCGGCGTCTGCAGGGTTGCAATCAGAATCGTCGGCACGGACGGATTCGCTGCGATTGGAAACCGCACCGCCGGTGCTGCGCCCCCTAACACGATATGCAGCGCCGCCGACGCAATGATAAAACCTGACGTGACCAACACGATCGACCGCCGTTCGGACCTGCCGGCATGACGTGGATCCTCGCTCATCGCACCACGAACCCCACGTTCTCGTCTCCCGCCTGACGAGCTGCATCGAGGATCTTGATGATCGTGTTGTAGCTCGCCTGCGCATCAGCGATCAGTTCGATGTACGTGCTCTGACGGCGTTGGGCGTGGCGGCTGACCGCGCCTGCCATCATCTTGTACAGTTGCTCGAACGGAACCGCGTGACCGTCAAGCGTAATGTCGTCACCGGCCGTCACTGCGACGACGATGGGAAACGCAGGTCCTGGATCATTTAGGCGCGGCTGGGGCGCACGAGCGACCTGCTTTTGGAATCCAGGCGGCGTTGAGATGGCGGCGAGGATCATGAAGATGATGAGCAGCACAAGCAACACGTCTGTGAAGGGCGTGATATTGATCTCCGCCATGATGTCTGAAGGTGTGGAAGCGCGTGCTTGCGTCATCGCCAGCCTCCGGCGCGGTCACGCATCGATGCGGCGCGATCACGTCTGACTTTGATACGCACAAGTCGTGCGGCCGGATGTAACGAAAAAGCGGCGTCTTGTGCGCCGCTTCTCCTTCACGAGCTTCGGTCTGATGCTGAAACGTTAATCGAGCTGGAAGTCGTACTCGATCTTGTACTGACGGGTGGTGGGAATGCCGTTCGCAAGTGGCGGCCTGAACGTGCTTTCCTGAGCCGCCTGCAATGCCGCCTTATCGAGGGCCGCATTCCCAGACGACTCCGCGATCGACGCTGCCACCACGTTGCCCGACGGGCCAATCGTGATCAGCACGATCACCGTGCCCTGGATGTTCTGCTCCTTGGCCATCTCCGGGTACTCGGGCTGGACCTTATGGATGAAGTCCGAGTCCTCGATCTTCACGGGGCCAGTCTCCGGTGGCGCCGTCTTGGCGGGCTCCGGCGTGGCAGGCGCGGCGGTGGGAACACCCTCGCTGCTGCCCTGCTTGGGCGGCACGTAGGCGGCCTCAGGGGTTCCCTCGCCGCCCTGGCTCTGCGAGTGCACGACGTGCAGTTTGAGCGGTGGCGGCGTGTTCTTCTGCGGCGGCGGTGTCGGCGTCGGCGGTGGTGTCGGCGTCGGCTTGGGCGTCGGTGTTGGCTTCGGCGGCGGCTTGAACCGCATGACCGTTACCACGTGCGGGGGCGGCGTCGCCTCCTCTTTGAAGTGCGGGAACATCCGCTCGGCCGCGCCGCCGAGCACGAAATGCACGAAAGCGGAGAACGCAATGAAGAATATAGACAATCCGATGATCGTGTACTTCTCGCGCTTGGTGAAGAGCGCGGGAACGGTATGCGGCTTGTTCGGCTGTGGCGGGTTTGTAGCCATGATCTCCTACGGGGTGTTAAGGCCTGTGGCGCCTTGGATCTTGTTCGCCAGGCCGAATTCCAGGAAGCCGGCCGCTTTTGCGGCGTCCATGACCGTCAACACGGTGCCGTATTTCACGGACGGCGCCGCCTTGATGATGATGTCGTTCGCCTTGCCGAACTGGTCATAATAGGCGCGCATGTGATCGTACAGCTCCATCTTGGGGATGATATCCGCGCCCACTTGAATCTCATCTTCATTGGTCTTCGGATTGTGGCTGATGATCATCACGAGCGGTGATTGCGTGACCTTGATCCGGTTCTTGGCCTCCGGCACCGGCGGCGGCTTCAGCAGGGAGGTGAGGATCATGAAGATGATGAGCAAGACCAACAACACGTCGGTGAACGGCGTGATGTTGATTGTGGACATGACATCTTCTTCGGGGCTTGAGCCTACGACTGACATAGCGTCGCCTTCTCTACTGCGTCACAAAACCGACGTCGTCATCGCCGGCTTGGCGCGCCGCGTCTAAGATCTTGATGATCGTGTTGTAACTCGCATCTTGGTCGGCCAGCAATGACACGTGCGTGTTATATGTCGGCTGATGCTTCTGATGGAACGCAACGGTGGTGGCCATCACGTCATAGAGGCGCTCTGAAGGCACTTCTTTCCCATCGATATATATCCGGTTCTTGGACGTCACCTCAACGTCGATCGAGTGCTGCAGCTGGCTCTTGGTGATGTTCTGCGGCGAGGTGTTCTTCTTGGGCAGCTGCTTTTGGAAACCCGGGGGTGCCGAGAGAGCGGCCAAGATCATGAAGATGATGAGTAGCACGAGCAAGACGTCGGTGAACGGCGTGATGTTGATCTCCGCCATCACCTCGGTGTCTTGCTTGGATGAGGTCATTCCCATAGGATTGCGTTCGCCTCTTCCCTAGTCTCTGCTACGTCTGTTCGCGTGTGTTCGGATCACATGCTGGCGGCTGCAGCGCGCCACCCGTGATGGGAGCGCGCTGAACCGAAAAGGGTTGTCCGCCCCTACGATCCCGGACGGGGAGCTGGAGCGCCCGCAGGGCCCGGACCTACGCCGGGTTTGCGTGGCGTGTAGAGCTCGGTCGGGATCGGCGCGCCGGCATTATGGAAGGCAAGCATCTCCGCCAGCTTGTTGGCCGCGACGATCATCTCTTGATTGTACGACTTGATGCGCGACTTGAAATAGTTGAAGAAGATCACCGCGATGACCGCGACGGCAAGGCCGGCGGCGGTCGTCACGAGGGCTTCCGAGACGCCTGCCGCCACGACTGCGGGCGTTGAGTTGCCCTTGAGCGCGATATCTTGGAAGGCGCGGATGATGCCGAGCACCGTACCGAACAGGCCGACGAAGGGCGCGATGACCGCGACCGTACCGATGATCGACAAATTCGCCTCAAGCGTGTTGAGCTGCTCGAGGAGCGATATCGAAAGCGCATCCGAGATGTCGGCGCGGCTCTTCTCATGCCGGT
>JAFANK010000271.1 GCA_019232725.1 Vulcanimicrobiota bacterium
CAGCCGGCGCAAAATCGTCGGCGTCTTGTAGTTGGAGAAATCGAAGCCTATGTTCTCACGGATATTGGTCAAGAGTGACCGCAAGAGCGTTCGTTCCGTCGGCTCTGCGGGCATATAGCCGCCGCTCAGCAGATCGTGCAAGATGGGCCCCATCGCTTCGAGCTTGGAGACGATGTCCACGGACGTCGGCGGCAACGATTGCGGCATGGACGGATACATCGCCGTGCTGGGGTCTTGGATCATGACGGTCCCGCCAAGCTTTTTCACCGCACGCGCACCGACCGCACCATCCGAGCCCATGCCGCTGAGCACGATCGCGACCACGCCTTCGCCGAACACCTCCGCAGCGGTCGAGAACAACAAGTCCACAGAGGGTTGCAATCCCTTGCTGCTCTTCTCGACGACGACCGTGTGGTCGGTGACCTTCACGTTACGGTTGTTGGGGACGACATAGATGACCCCGCCCCGCAGCGGCTCGCGATCGGTGACCACGCGCACCGGCAGCTTCGCGTTCTTCGCGATGATCTCGGGCAGCGCGCTTTTCACCGATGGGTCGAGATGTTGCGCGATGATGAGCGGAGCAGGAAGATCTTCCGGCAACGACTTGACGAACTCAGACAGCGCTTCGATACCGCCGGCTGACGAACCAGTGACGACGACCTGCGAAACGGAATCGACGCCGGACTTGGTCTTGGCAGCCTTCGGCTTGCCGTTGCCCTTCTGATTTTTAACCGGCATAGCACCTGCGCTTGCAAGCCGCAAGAGCATGGTGCCCTTGGCCAAACCACCAGCTCCATCGACTCGCTGGCGACACCGTTCGACGCTGTGGCCGGGAAAGGCTCTCCAGACGCAGCCTCGTTCAGGGCCCAGCACAGCGGGGCCACGGCGAACTATTGGTGGTGGCGGCGGCTGAAGGAATGTTCGCGCAAGCGTAACGCCGCTGTCAGCACAGCGCGCGTGGTGCTCAGCACCGGGCGCAAGTACTTCATCGAACGCTCCGATCCGGGGCGGCGCCCTGCGATGACGACCAAAAGCTCGCGAACTTCATCGATCTTCTTGAGTGCGAATTCGACCGATCGAACTCGCTCGTCGGGATCGTCGGAGGCCACCGCTCGCTGCAAGCATGCTTCAATGAAGGCCAAACGCCGCAGCAGGGCGCGTCCGTACGCCAGATTATGTTCTTTTTCGAATAATCGCTCTGCGTTCGCCCGTGCCGTCGCCAATTTATCCGCCGCGGTCGTGAGGGTTGCTCGGAATGGGTCCGCAACAAAGCGCAGCGTCGGGGCTGGCGCTTTTGCCTCCCGAAAGGGTTTGGACAATTGGCCCGGCTCCATATCGCTCATTTCGCGCGATACGCCGCCCTTGCCCCCTCGCAAAACCGGATCTGCGTGGCAGGCAAACGCACGCTGTCTTGCGGCGTGCAACGATTCACGCGCCCGCCTCGTTGGAACATATGTCGTTGTAGCCGCGGCGGCTCGACGAGAAAGGATGTTCCGATGAGCAGATCGCAAGCGCGCACCATTTGTTGCATAGCCGCATGCGTCGCGAGCATCGGCCTGGCAACGGCGGCCCGCGCCGGAACCGAGACGGTCGCAGCCGGCACGGTCATGCAAGGCTCCATGGATCAGGTGCTCGACTCAGCAACGGCAAATGTAGGCCAGCATTTCACGCTGCACGTGCGCCCGCCGTACCCAAACTATGACGATACGACCTGGTCCGGGTCGGAAGTCGGCGCGCATGTCATCTACGTGCAAAGGGCCGGCCAGGGTCGAAAGCCAGAACTCGGATTCGTCTTTGACAAGGTCACGTTGCGCAACGGCGCGAGCGCCAAGCTTTCGGCTGACTTCGTCTCGGTCGACCGCAAACAAGGCAGCGACCTTGCATTCGCGGCGGCAACGACGGTCGGCGGCATGGTGGTGGGCAACATCCTCGGCAAGTGGCTGGGCACGAATGCCGGTGGTGCCGTCGGCGCTGTCGGCGGCGCGTTGTACGGCATCAACCATAAGAGCAATTTCACCGTGCCCGAAGGCGCCAAAGTGGTCTTTGAGCTGACGCGGCCGCTGACCGTCAACGCTATCGCGAGCACAGGGCACGTCGCGGTCGTCAATCACCGCTAACGCTGGCGACGAAGGGCACAGACGACGAGCTGCTAGGAGAGCTCAAGAGAAACGCGCCCGATTTCGAGATCGAGCAGCAGCTGTTTGCGCCGCAAACCGCCGCCGTAGCCGACGAGCGTTCCGTCCGCGCCAATCACGCGGTGACAAGGGACGATGATCGCGACGGGATTTGCACCATTCGCCGTCCCGACCGCACGCGCGGACTCAGGCGCTCCCAGCTTCGTCGCGAGCTGACCGTACGACATCGTCTTACCGTAGGGGATCTCCAAGAGCGCAGCCCACACGCGACGATGAAATTCAGGTCCCTGCAGATCGAGCGGCACGTCGAACTGCGTT
>JAFANK010000332.1 GCA_019232725.1 Vulcanimicrobiota bacterium
CGGCCATGGCATAGAGTTCGGCTGCACGGCTTTTGGATTTCCGCAACCACGGTGACCAACAATGAGTTCGGGCGATTCGTCAAAGCCACGGGTTATGTCACGGTTGCCGAGCGCAAACCCAATCCCGCCGATTTTCCCAACGCGCCGCTGAAAAATCTCGTTCCAGGTTCGCTCGTCTTCACGCCACCTGACCATCCAGTCGAGCTGAACGATGACTCGCAGTGGTGGCGCTACGTACCCGGAGCGAATTGGCGACATCCAAGCGGCCCGCACAGCTCGATTGACGGTCGCGGTCGCTATCCGGTCGTCCAAGTGGCCTACGAAGATGCGCTCGCGTATGCACGCTGGGCGCACGAGCGTCTGCCGACCGAGGCAGAGTACGAATATGCCGAGCGCGGCGGCCTGAGCTGCAAACCGTATGCCTGGGGCGACGCTTTCACACCGGCGGGAAAGGATATGGCAAATACTTTTCACGGGCACTTTCCCGATAAGAGCACAGCCAAAGACAACAGACCCGATGCGATGCCGGTCGGATCGTTTCCGCCTAACGGCTTTGGCTTGTACGATATGTCCGGTAATGTGTGGATCTGGACGTCCGACTGGTATCAGGCCGGCTATTACAAGACGCTCGCCACGACTGGCAAGGTCGCAGTAAACCCAAAGGGTCCGCCCTTCAGCTTCGATCCCAAGGAGCCGAGTGTCCCCAAGCGTGTGCTACGTGGCGGCTCGTTCTTGTGCACCGATCAGTTCTGTTCGCGCTATGAGGTAGGTGGACGCGGTCAAGAAGAGCCATCAAGCGCGGCCAATCACATCGGATTCCGGCTCGCCGCAGACTAAGGGGCGGCTCGCTCGAGCACGCCGCGCCCCGCCTTGATCCATGTTTGTGCGTCCGCTCTTTTGGTCACCGCGATGAGCGTTGCCACGAGTCCGGTCCAACCCGTTTGATGGCTTGCGCCGACACCTGCACCGGTGTCGCCGTGGAAGTACTCGTAGAACAACACGTTGTCACGCCATAAGGCATCGCGTTGGAACTTTTCCGCTTGGCCGAAGACCGGCCGCCGCCCGTGCGCGTCTTGTTCGAAGATGCTGATGAGTCGCCGGCTGAGCTCATTGACGACTTGGAACAGCGTCATCTGAACTCCGGAACCGGTCGGGCATTCGACCGTGAACTCGTCGCCATAGTAGCGATAGAACTGGAGCAGGCCGCGGATGATCGCGGTGTTCATGGGCATCCAGATCGGACCGCGCCAGTTCGAATTGCCGCCGAACATCCAGCTGTCGCTATCCGCCGGCAAGTACTTGACGATCTGCTCTTGATCCTCAACCGTCACGGAATATGGATGCGCCTCATGATATTTCGAGAGCGATCGTATGCCGTAGGGGCTCAAGAACTCCGATTCGTCGAGCAACCGCTGGAGGATGCGCCGCAGTTTTGTCTCTTCGACGAGTGCGAAGATACGGTTGCCGGCTGCGCCCGGACGTCCGAGGTTGGGCAATAGCTGCGCGAGCTCGGGCAGCCGGCTGATTCGGCTGCGAAAACGTTCGGCGGCTTCTGGAACGATCTGGATCATCTCTTCGGTGAACACGGTCGTGGCGCAGAGCGGTAACAGCCCGACGAGCGAACGCACCTTGAGGCGCCCTGTTCGGCCGTCCGGCACGCGCAGCACATCGTAGAAAAACCCGTCTTCTTCGTCCCACATAGAGCCGGCAGCACCGCTGCCGCGCAACATCGCTGAGGCGATCCACACGAAATGCTCGACGAACTTGAGCGCCATGTCTTGGTAGTCGGGATCGTGGCGGGCGAGCTCGATGGCGATCTCCAGCATGGCCAGCGAATAAAACGCCATCCACGACGTGCCATCTGCCTGCTCGAGCGTGCCGCCCAGCGGCAGCGGTGCGCTGCGATCGAACACGCTGATGTTGTCGAGGCCGAGGAAGCCGCCCTCAAAGATGTTCTTCCCTTCGCGGTCTTTTCGGTTCACCCACCACGTGAAGTTGAGCAGGAGTTTGCGGAAGACGCGCTCGAGAAACGCGACATCGCTCGTCCCGCGATGTACCCGCTCCATGTCATAGACGAACATCGCTGAAAATGCGTGCACGGGAGGGTTGACGTCGCTGAAATTCCACTCGTACGCAGGCAGCTGGCCGTTGGGGTGTATGTAGAGCTCGTCGAGCAGCACTTCGAGCTGCTGTTTGGCGAAATCAGGATCGACCACGCACAACGGGATGCAGTGAAAGGCCAGGTCCCAGGCCGCGTACCAGGGATACTCCCATTTGTCGGGCATCGAGATCACGTTATCGTTGACCATGTGGAACCAGGCGGCATTACGCACCTTGGTGTTCTCGTGCGCCAGCACGTTGACGCGATGCTCCTCGAGCCAATGGTCGACGTCGTAGTGGTAGTATTGCTTTGACCACAGCATGCCGGCCAAAGCCTGGCGCATGATCGCGGCGCGGTCCGGGGTGATGCCTTCGACCAATGGCGCGTAGAACGCATCCGCCTCGCTTTGGCGAGCGGTGAACACCCTCTCGAACTCGGCGTCAAAAGTCCGTACCATCTCGGGTTTTGCGCATAACCGTAACCGCACTGTCCGCGATCCGCCTGGCGCGATTCGATGCTCGTAGTGCGCAGCGACCTTCGTTCCTGACAGCTTGGGGTTGACCGCTTCCCGCGTGCCGTGCACGACGGCCTCGTTGATCCCGTCCTTCACATACGGGCTTTGGTTGCGCTCGCCCCATTGGCCCCACAAGCGCTCCCGGTTGCTGTCGTTTTCCGTGAATAAGAGCTCAGGCTCGCCCTCGCATACAAGAAAACGCTCGCCAAGCATCGGGCCTTGCGCTTTGACTGCGCGCATGCCGTCTGGCGCCGGATACCTGCTGATCACCGGTCTGATCCCGCCCTCGCGCCACGACCATGTGTTGCGGTACCACAGCGTCGGCAAGAGATGCAAGATCGCGTCTTGGTCGCCTCGGTTGTGCGCTGTAATACGGATGAGGATATCTTCGGGCCCGGCTTTTGCGTACTCGACGAAGACGTCGAAGTAGCGATCGCGATCGAAGATACCGGTATCGAGGAGCTCGAACTCCGGTTCTTGTCGCGTTCGCTCCCTATTGGCCCGGACGAGCTCGTCATAGGGAAAGGCGGTTTGCGGGTACTTATAAAGATATTTCATGTACGAGTGCGTCGGCGTGCTATCCAAATAGAAATAGTACTCCTTGACGTCCTCGCCGTGATTGCCTTGCCCGTTGGTCAAGCCAAACAGGCGCTCTTTCAGATACGGGTCGGCGCCGTTCCACAGCGCTAGCGCGAAGCACAAGCGTTGGCGATCGTCGCTAATGCCGGCAATGCCGTCTTCACCCCACCGGTATGCACGCATGCGCGCCTGTTCGTGCGGGAAGTAGTCCCACGCATTGCCGTCGTCGCTGTAGTCTTCACGCACGGTACCCCACTGGCGCTCGCTCAAGTAGGGCCCCCACTTCTTCCAGGGGACACCTGCATCAGCAACCTCACGCAACCGCTGGCGCTCTGCTTGGTCCTCCATCAGTTCGCAGTGGCAGCCGCGGGCTTGCCGGTCGCAGGTTTGGCTCCTATCAATTTCGCGAATAGCGGCACGGCGATCACCCCCGCCACGATATAGACGAGGACGACGGGCAAGATCGCTTGCACTTTACCGTTCGCCTGGGCGAGCAGCAGTGCAGGCAATGGAAATCGTGCCGCGAGCACGACAGCGAGCGTCACCCGCTCATTGGCGTCAGGTCCCCCCAGTATATACGCGACGACGATAGCCAAGATCACAAAGCTCACGACGATCAGTGCATTGACGACGCCGAAGTGCCAGATCGCCGGTGCTCCCACGACCCACACGAGTAGGGTAAGTAAAGCGAAGGCGGGCACAAAGATCGCGTTGAGTGGTTTGACCATCGCTGCCGCAAGCTGCGGCCACAAGCGCCGTATGAGAAGACCGACGACCATCGGTGCGCCATAGAAGAGCACGCTTTTTACGAGCACCGGAACGAAGTTCAGGTCGAGCGAGAGGTGCAGCACGGCCGCTATCAGATAACATGTGATCGGGACCGTGACCACGGAGATCAAAAACGCCTCTGCTTGCCAGGCAAGAGCGATGTCAAAGTCGCCGGTCTTGAGCAGCCGGCGCGCGGCCGGCGGTGCCGGCGGAGACATGGACATGAGCGCGAGGCCAACCCATAGCGCGTTGGGCACGCGCTCGAAGACATCCAAAAGGATCGCCAGCGCGGGCATCACCACAAATGAGGCGAGGAAGAATCGCAGCGCCAGGCCTGGCTGAAGCCTGAGTTTACGGAATTGCGGGCCGCCCGTCTGGACGCCGAGCTCTAACGTCTGCAGGGGGAGCGCGATGAGGACCAAGATGTTGATGGCAAGCAGCAGTTTGGCGGCCATGGTGACCTCCTGGCCCTCGATGCGCCATGGCCGGCCAACAGACCTGGTCTTGCATCGCGGGCCTGTCCTGGCTCCGAAGCGTGCCCTTTTGCGGCTAGGGAATGCGGACAGAAAAAAGCCGGCCCCGTGGGCCGGCTACACCTGTTATGTCGTGTGCTGCTTGTCTAGCGCGACGCTTTGCGAACCGTGCGTCTTACCTTGCGCCGCGTTGCGCGTTTCACTTTGCGCACGGTCCGACGGACCGCTCGCTTTGCTTTGCGCGCTCTTCTAGCTGCTGCCATTCAGTCTCGCCTCCTTACAGGCTGACGTTAGTGGCTCGGTATTGAGCCCGGAGTGTGTGCTTTTTGAACCGCTGCACATACTCCTCTTGCACTTTTCGAGATATTTCATCCGCTGAAAGTGCTCGCGACGTTGTGATGTTCGGTCTGCGTGCTGCGTGATGAGATACGCGCGCGTCACACGATTCGTTTTTGTGAAGTGACATCGTCTCCAACCGTGGCTTCACTGCGATTGGAGCGGCTGCAAGGCGAATGATCGCGTGCGAGCTGCAATGCGAACGACGCAATCCACGTTGCCCACGCCCGCTGCAACGCTTACCGTGTCACGCAAACGAAAGCCGGGATGCCTGTCACGAGGACGCATCCCGGTTTTCCCTTGATTCGTATTGCGTTCAGGCGGCAGACGACAGTGAGAGGGTCTGCGCGTCGAGTTTGTATGTGCCCGCTTGCACAAGATGGTTTGGGGTAGCGCAGATGACGCTGTTCTCAGGCCCGTAGATCACCACGAGACCCTCGGGACCGCACGCGACTTGCGTGAGCTGATAGTTGGACAGCATCGTGGCACCAGGACTGCTTGGCTGCACCTCATAGGAGGTGATCGTTTGATGCGTGGTCGTGTTGTAAAACGACCCAAAAACCGCAGCGGTGGTCATGCCGATCGCCCACGCGCCCCAAAAGCCCCCACCCCAGTACCCATAGGCAGGCGCCCATACGACGCCTCCATTCCAACCATAAGCGCCACCGCCGCCGTACACAGGATTGTTGATGTTGACGGTGTTGCCGCTATTGATATTGTTGCCGCCGCCTGGCCGGTTCTGTCCGCCGCCTGGACGGTTACCGCCGGCTCCGCCCGGACCCCCAACGCCGCCAGCACCGCCGACGCCACCAGGGCCACCAACGCCACCCGGACCACCGACGCCGCCGGCGCCACCAACGCCGCCCGCTCCGCCCACGCCGCCGGGTCTGCCAGCTCCGCCGACACCACCGGCACCGCCTGGACCTCCAACACCGCCAGCGCCACCAACACCACCTGGCCGGTTACTTCCCGCTGGGAGTTGGCTTGGGCGATTGCCACCGCCGCCGAACCCCCCGCCACCGGATGGCAATTGACTCGGACGATTACCGCCTCCGAACCCACCACCACGCGATGCACCGAGATCTCTATTGAAATTGTAGCCGCCCGAACCGCGACCACCACCACCGCCGCCTCTGCTGCCGCTGAACGATCGTCCGCCACCGCCGCCCCTGGCACCGCCACGGGCGCCACCGCCGCCGCCTGGTCGTGCCATAGCTGTCAGCGGAATTGCCGCAACTAGGAGTATGGCGAGCAAAATTGCTGTTATCTTCATTTAGATTCCTGATCGATCGTGCCCGTGACATTCACGATCGTCCCGATCTTCGTGGTGAGCGAAAGCATGATGCCATGAGGTGGCAGCTGTTTCGAAGTCAATGGCAAGGGCTGTTTGTCACCAGTCGGATTCAGATACACCGTGCCACGCTGGAAGTCAAGTGGCGTTGCGCCGCCCCCCTGATCGAGCGTCATATTATAGGGAAGGCAGCGCATGACAGCACCGATGAACGAGCACGCCGCCTTATCAATGACAAGCGTGCCTTTCTTGTCGGCGGTGGTGATGCGCAAGGTCTTGTTGCTCACGCGAATCGTCGCGTTTGGATAGGCCTGCATCGAGCCGTCACTTTGCTGCACGTGCACCGTGCCGGTCGCGCCGGCAGTCAGCGACCCGGCCAACACGAACACCATCGCTGCCCAGATTGCGGCCGCTGCCCGAATCATGTGCCGTCCAAAAGACCCGTGCGCCATGAGGGCGGCGCACTTCTGGGCCAAGAAGTCCGACACCTCGCAACCGCGCCTGTCAAAGGCGGACATCGCCTGTGCCCAAGTTCCGTGCCTCTCGGAGGAGATGGTATCAGAAACTCATCCGTGATCAAACCTGCGCGGGATTTGTACCTAGAACAGGGTGCTCGGTTCGCCACGCTCGAGGAGCGGATGGCTGCCGGCAAGGCACTCCGCAAACAGGTGCCTCGTACCAGTCAAGCGTTGTGGTCGCCGGCGAAAAACCGGCCGCAGCCGATCGACCTGCTCGAAAAGCAGAATAAGACGAGAGTGCCCGAACTCGTGCCGGTGCGCTGGTCCAGGATGCTGGCGTCGCCTTTCGCCTATATGCGGGGTTCGGCTACCGTGATGGCGACCGACCTCGGGCGCACGCCCAATAGCGGTATTCGCGTGCAGGCCTGCGGGGATTGCCACCTCATGAACTTCGGGATGTACGCAACGCCCGAACGCAACGTCATTTTTGACATAAACGATTTCGACGAGACGCTGCCAGCACCATGGGAGTGGGACGTCAAGCGCCTTGCCGCGAGCATCGAACTCGCCGGCCGCGATCGCTCGATGCCAGCTAGTCGACGAGCCGGGTTCGTCCGCTTGATGGCGCAAGCGTATAGAGACTATATGCACGAGTTCGCGCAATTCACCGCCTTGCAGCTGTGGTATGCGCGTCTAGACCTTCCGACCGCCGTCCAGCGCTTTGCGAAATCCGCTCGAGAACGCAAGCAGATGCAGCGGAGCGTCCAGCAAGCGGAACATCGTACGCTGGAAAGCGCATTCATCAAGATGACCGAGGTGGTCAACGGTCGCCGGCGTCTGGTCGATGATCCGCCAGTCATCACCCACCTGCGGGAACAGCACGGTCATCCGCTGTTGAACTCCGCCTTTGCCAAGTATCTCTCGACGATTCGTCACGAACTGCGTTTGCTACTGAGCAGGTACCGCGTCGTTGATTTTGCGCTGAAGGTCGTCGGTGTGGGAAGCGTGGGCACCAGATGCGGTGTTGTCCTGCTCATGGCCAATGACGGCGATCCGCTCCTCCTCCAAGTGAAGGAAGCGAATCCGTCGGTGCTCGACGTCTATGCGGGTCGGAGCAAGTACCCAAACCACGGCGAGCGGATCGTGGTCGGCCAGCGCACCATGCAGGCGGCAAGTGACATCTTTTTGGGCTGGACCGAGATCCGCGGAAGGGATTATTACGTCCGCCAGCTTCGTGACATGAAGTGGGCTTTGGATATCGCAACGGCTGGCGTGCAACGGATCGAGAGGTATGTTCAGGGTTGTGGCGCGACGCTCGCGCGGGCCCATGCCCGGTCGACCGATCCAGCGCTTATCGCCGGATACCTCGGCTCGGGCACGACGTTCGACGACGCCTTAGTGGAGTTCGCGGCAACCTATGCAGACCAGACCGAGCGCGATTACGAACAGCTGTCAGCCGCGCTCAAGAAGCGGCGCATCAAAGTCGCAGCTCGTGGGAAATAAAAAGAAAGCGAGGCCCGACCTCGCTCTCTCAAGTGGTCGAGCGAGACTACTCCATCGCTCCTTCTTCTTCGGGTTCTTCCGCGCGGCGGCGCGCTATGGCGACAGCGGCGACCGCCCGGCGTACTCTCTTCTTCCTGCGTTTTCGCGCGACGCCAACGGCGACTGCTGCGCGACGAACTCTCTTGCGCCGGCGTGTCCGAACAACCGCCGCTCCGGCGACTGCGCGGCGAACTTTTCTCCGTCTGCGGACACGTTTCACCGCGACTGCAGCGGCTGCTTTCTTCCTTCTTTTGGCCATAACTGACGAACCTCAATTCTGGGATAAGGTTAGGGTCCGAGAGCGTTATCTCTCACGAATATGGTCTCCTGTTGATAATTGTTTTTTTAAAACGTTAAGAAAACTCAAGGCATATTGAGAAGTGCCTCTTTAGCAACCGTGACTGCAGCCGCGTATTGCGCGTCCTCCACATCCGCTTCATTCGTAGCTGACGCCGCGACGTAGATAGACATAACCATCCCGCCCGATAGCACCAGGAGTTCGTGGTCTGCATACAAGGGCCATTCGATGGACATGACAATGGCGACGAGCCCCGATGCGGCCCCGGGTGACGGAGTCCAAACGCAGCTCGACGCGGCATTGGCGGTTTGGGTCACTCCAGGGGACCCGAAAATCGCGGTAATGGTCTTGGCGCTTACGAGCGAGCAGACGTCAGTAGGTGCG
>JAFANK010000013.1 GCA_019232725.1 Vulcanimicrobiota bacterium
CTTTGCTCCGAGCACGTCGGTGAAGAGCTGATCGCCGATCGCAAGCGTGTGCGCCGCATCCGTCTCGAGCACGCGAAGACAGCGGGTAAACGCTCCGGGGAGCGGCTTGAGCGCGCCACGCACGATCGGAACGCCGAGTTCGCGTGCCACGTCGGTGGCGTGGCTACCGTAGTTATTGGTGATAAGACACATGCGAATGCCGAGCGCGCGGACCATTGCAGCCCACGCGGCGACGCCGGGAGCAAGCGTGGTCGTATACCAAGGCACGATGGTGTTATCGAGATCGGTGGCAATGCCGCGGATATCCCATGCACGCAGCCGCTCAGCCGAGAGCTCGTCCACGCTCTCGACCATCGCATCGGGCGTGAGATACGCGAGAAGCTTCAGTGCTGGCGGATCCTGAACGGTTCGGCACGGAAGCGGTGGACCGTCTCGACGAATCGCACCGTGCTCGAATGGCTGTTCATTATGATAGAATGCGTGCGCGCCCCATTGCCGAAGAACCGCACACCGCGCACGAGGTCGCCATCGGTGATGCCCGTGGCGACGAACGTTATGTCGGCGGTTTTCACCAGGTCGTCCATCTTGAGCACTTTGTTCACGTCATCGAAACCCATCTGCATCGCGCGCTTGATCTCGTCATCATTACGGGGCTTGAGCCGGCCCATGAAATTGCCGCCGAGGCAGCGCAGTGCAGCAGCAGCGAGCACGCCCTCGGGCGCGCCGCCGGTCCCCATCGCGGCGTGGATGCCCGTGCCATCCACCGCGGTCGCAATGGCCGCATCCACGTCGCCGTCAGAGATGAGCTTGATCTTGGCGCCGACGGCGCGGACGTCATCGATCAGCTGCTTGTGGCGGGGACGGTCTAAGATGACGACGGTGATGTCGCCGATCGGCCGCTCGAGCGCGTTGGCGATGAGCTCAAGATTCTCGGCGACGGTGGCATCGATGTGCACGTATGGCGCGGCCTTGGGCCCCACCGCGAGCTTATCCATGTAGGTGTCCGGCGCGTTGAGCAGGCCGCCTTTGGCCGTCACCGCCAGCACGGCGATGGAGTTCGGCAGCCCGTTGGCCACCAAGTTCGTGCCCTCCACCGGGTCGACAGCGATATCCACCTCGACGCCGCCCGTGCCGACCTCCTCGCCGATGAACAACATCGGCGCCTCGTCGCGCTCGCCTTCGCCGATGACGATACGCCCGCGGATCTCCATGTCGTTGAGGATCTCGCGCATCTTTTCGACTGCCGCACCGTCGGCTTTGTCGCGCTCGCCTTTGCCCATCCAGCGGGAAGCGGCTAGTGCCGCGGCTTCGGTGACTTTGACGAAATCCAACGTATCCATGATCGCTCCTTAGCCCGGCAGATCCGACCAGCGCACGACGATATCACTGACGCGCTGTTGGTCCTGCGTCTGTGTGATGGTGAGACTACGATTTGAGATTTCTTGTCCAGATTGATTGCTCTCAGCGGTCTCCCACGAACCGCGCGTGTACTTGTACTTGATCGAGGAGCCTTTGCCCAAGCTCAACGTCACGGACCAGCGATTGCCCGCTACCGGCGACATGCGCACACCGTTGGGCACCCAGTTCGCGCTATCCGTCGCGATGTACACCACGTCACGCGCGGGTGTATTGGGCGGCACCGTCACGACGAACGTCACCTGGATCTGTTGCGCGAGCGGCCCTCCGGAAAACGGCTGGCTCGAAGCGCTCACGTCGAACGCCTCGCCCGTGGCCGGATCGACGTGCAAGCGCAAGAACGTCCCCAGCGGCCAGGTCTGCTGCACTTGGGCTGCGGCGCCCACGAGCCGGAATGCTTGACCCGATGTGGTAACGAGGTAGCCGTTGTGCGACGTGATGAGTCTCGTCGTCACGACCGTATACTGCGCATCGACGCCGGTCACGTAGCCGGCACCATTGAGGTGCAGCGTCACCGGTTCTCCGGCGACGAGATGCGACAGCGAACCCGTCTGCCAAGCTGCATCGCCTGAACGTTCGCGAATCGCAGCGTCGGTCGTCATGCTGTAGACCATCACGCGATCATCTTGCTGCACGGTGATCGTTGCCGCTGTTGGCGCCGTCGCCTCGGAGACGTAGAGCGCCTGGACGGTGTCGAATGGGTCGGCCTTTGCCATGGCGTGGAACGTCGATGAGGCGGCCAGCGAACATGCGACGATGAGCACGCCGTGACACCAAAAGCGCATGCCGCGCAACTTTTTGTCGCTCTCCGACAATCCCTCGAACCCGCATGAGGAAAGGGCCATATTACGGAACGGCGAACGCGGAAGCCCGTGGATGTCGCACTTGCGCCGCAGCTTGAGGAGGCGCCCGAACAGGGCCGACGCGTGTGGCTGTTGCCGCGCAGCGCGCGATTGGGTCTTGCGCTCACCGCGGCATCCGGCCTCACCGTCGGCGTCTTCATCTGGTATTTGCTCGCGACCCATGCCCATTTGGGCGACGTCGCCTCCAACCTTGCCCTTGCCGTCTTCGTGCTCATCACGCCAATCGTCGCGGCTGCGAGCTGGTATCTGTACGCCCGTTGGATCAGCTGGACGTGCAATGTATCGCTTGAGGAGATGCTCAAGGCCGACGCGTGGAGCTACATCCCATTTTTTGCGCTCTGGGCGTACATCATCGCGATGCCCGCGAGCCTCACCGCTGCCGCAGCGCTGTCCGGCACGCTGCTCTTGCTCTCCGCGGCCACGAAGATCGGTGTGCTCGGCCGCTACTATCCCATGGTGCATCACGTCTCGGTGGCGTTCATCGCGACACGTCTACCGCTCATGGTCATCGCGCCGCTCGCGGCGGTCGTCATCGGCCAACGCCAAGGCACGCACTTCGCGGCGTCGCACAGCGTCTGGCTGAGCGTCTGGGGCCGTTGGGATGCGCAGCACTATCTGCAGATCGCGACCAACGGCTACTCAGGCAAGGAGATGGCGTTCTTCCCGCTCTATCCGTGGCTCATCCACGTGCTCGGTGGTGCCATCGGCAACCACCTCACCGCCGGGTTGCTCATCTCGAACCTGTCGTTCTTCGTGGCGCTGGGCTACCTGTATGCGCTCGTGCGCCTTGAATATGGCGATGACACGATCGCCTATCACGCCATCTTCTACACCGCGATCTTCCCCACGGCCATCTTCTTCTCAGCCGTGTACGCGGAGTCGCTGTTCTTAGCGCTGACCGTCGCCTCGGTCTATTATGCGCGGCACGGCAACTACATCACGGCGGGCATTTTCGGCGCGCTAGCGTCCGCCACGCGCGTCGAAGGCATCTTGACCATCATCCCGCTTGCGTATGAGGCCTGGAGCGGGTGGCGCGAACGGCGCGGCACGACGCTGACGCGCGGCCTCATCGGCGCGGCGCTCGTGCCGACGGGATTGCTCGCTTACATGGCATACCTGGGCGCGCTGGTCGGCGATCCGTTGAACTTCATGCACGTTCAAGACAATTGGGGCCGCCATCTCGCGCCACCGTGGATGAGCATCATCAACACCGTCCATGCCATCGCGCAAAACCCGCTGGCCTCGAGCGACTCGGTCAATCATATGATCGAGCTCGCGTTCACGTTGCTCTTCCTCGTGCTGATGGTGGTTGCGTTTCGGACCCTGCGGCCAAGCTATAGCTGGTACTTCGCCGCATCGCTCCTCGTGCCGATGTCCACCTCGAGCCTCATGAGCATGCCACGCTTTGTGCTCGTCATCTTCCCCGCGTTCATGCTGCTGGCGGTGTGGGGCCGCAATCCGCTCGTCAATTCGACGATCGTCTCCCTGTCATTGCCCTTGCTCGGTCTGTTCACGGTCTTGTTCGCCTGCTGGTACTGGCTGGCATGAGCGCACAGCCGAGGTTCGCCGTACGCCGGGGCGTGCGTCAGTTCTTCAAATTCGGCATCGTCGGCGCATCGGGCACCGTGGTCAACTTCATCATCTACCACGCTGTGATCCGGTTCTTCGGCGCGCCCATCTGGCTCGCATATGCGATCGGCTTCATCACGGGCGGCGTGAACAACTATTGGTGGAACCGCCACTGGACGTTCCGATCGCAGGGCCATCCCTGGAAAGAGCTCGCGCAGTTCATCACGGTGTCGGCGGTCGCGCTGGGGATCAGTGAGATCGTGCTGCTCGAGGCGGCTCGCTACGTGCCTGCCATGCCGTTTCGCAACTCGATCGTGTGGTTAGCGGCGACCTTTGTCGGCATGGGATGGAATTTCTTCGGCAATAAATTCTGGACGTTCCGTCACACGCACGCGCCCGCGGTCGACTCCAAGACGTGACCCGCGCAGCGGGCATAGCGCTCGCCGCGATCTTGGTAGTCGGGCTCGCCCTGCGCCTCTACCATCTTCACAATCCGATCCTCGACCACCCCGCGTGGCGCCAAGGTGATGAGGCGGCGATCGCCCGCAACTTCCTAGAGCTGCGCAACAACATCTTGTATCCGCAGACCGATTACAACGGGCCGCCGCCCAACTATGTCGAGCTCGAGTTGCAACTCGTGCCGTATGCCGCGGCTCAAGTGTACCGCGTGGCCGGCATTCATGAGGTCTTCGCACGGCTCTTCGTGATCGCGTTCAGCCTCGGATGCATCCCTTTGCTCTTCGTCCTCGGCTGGGAGCTGTATTCACGCCGCGCTGGGCTGTTTGCAGCTGCATTGTTCGCGGTTGCGCCGGGCGCGGTCTATTACGGGAGAGCGATCATCCCCGAGAGCGACATGCTCTTCTTCAGCATCGGTGCGCTCCTTTTCTGGTGCCGGTTTGCGCGCACGCGCGCGGCCGCAGATTTTTGGTTGGCCGCAGCCTTCGCCGCACTCGCGCTGCTCGCCAAACCGCCGGCGATCGTGATCCTCGCACCCATGATGGCGCTCGCTTTTGTGCGGGCGCGCGACGCATCTGCAGGCAGCACGCAGCGATGGGCGCCGCTCGCGTTGCTGGCCATCACGCTCGTGCCGCTATGGCTCTATTACGGGCATCTACATCGCATCGCGGAGTGGCATTGGGCCACCGGCATCACGGGACTTCATGTCATTCCGGCGTTGCTCGCGCGCTTGAGCAGCCCCGCTGCCTTTATCGCGGGCCTCGGGGGAATGCTCGCGCTACTCAAGATGCTCGCTACGACAATACTCGGACCGGCACTGTTCGGGCTCGTGCTGGTCGCCACCGTCACGCAGCCGCGTGACAACCGGGCGTTCGAGCGTGCAGTATTCTTCGGCGCTTGGATCGGAGCGCTCGCTCTCTACGCGTTCGTCGTGGTCAACGTGGAGCGCGTCGACTACTACCTCATGCCATTTGTGCCGTTCGCCGTGCTCTATGCGGCCGGTGGCCTTGACTATCTGTTGCGCCTCGTGGCGCCCAATGGCATGTCTCGCGTCGCACTCACTGCATCCTGTGTTGCTGCGTTCATCGGCATCTACGCGGGCATGCTCGAAGTGCATCCCTATTACACCTGGAGCCGAGCGGTGTTCGCGGCAGCGAATGAAGTGCGCGCGACCCTGCCGCCCGGCACGCTCATCGTGATGGGGCATTACGATCCGTCGGTTCTGTACACGATAGGCCACCGTGGCTGGGAGGAAGATCCGTACTTGTGGACGGTCGCGGACACCCTAAGCGCGATGCGCAAAGGTGCGCGGTATTTCGTGGCCGTCGAAGTGCCGCGCTTACGCGCGAACAAGCAATTATATGTGTTTCTTTTGGGCTATCGTCGCGTGCCGGTCCGTTCCGGGTGGCAGGTGTACGATCTAACGCAGAGGTCGGCACTGAAAGTGCCGACCCCACAACTAAACGTGCTGACCCCACAACTAAATGTGCTGACCCCACAACCGAAAGTGCCGACCTCTCAACGAAAAATACAGGTTCTGCACTAATTGCTTAGGGTATTGGCAATAGTGCCGGCGCCTGCGCCGCCGCCGGAGCGACCGCCTTTGTCTCACCGGATTGGACAAGACCGCGGTACGCGATGAGCCGCTGCGCCATACGGTGCGCCTCATCTTCCAGATCGTACGATTCGACGATCGCGCGCGTGAGGTGCGAGGTATCGAAGTCGTTTGAGAATAGCTTCACCTGCTTCTCGACCTCGACGTTGCTGGCCACGATTTCCTTGAACACCGGCTTGAGCGCGCTCGAGATCGAGCCGTAGAGCGGGTAGTTGGCGACGACGATCTCGCGCCGGATCTTGGCTTGATCGATCTCCCCGGCAAGCGCCAGCGCCGCGGCGTCGTTGGGCGCGTACTTCAGCGCTTCTGCGATCTCGGCGGACGCCTCATCGAGCTTGCTGTTGGTGAAATCTGCATGCGCCAGAAGGGTGAGCGTTTTGGCTAAGCCCGCCCGCGCATGGGGGTTTTTCGGATCTAAGGCAAGCGCGAGCTCGAATTCTTTTTTTGCCTCGGGCAAGCTCGGTTTCAGCAGCGCCGCATCGCCTTGCGACGTGCGCAGATTGACCATCCAGTGCGTGATCGATTTCGCGCAACCGCCGAGCGGCAGCGTGCAGATCAAGATGACGGCTATGCAAATCTTACGCATGTTGCAATCCATGATTGACAAGGAACCTCGCAACGGCAACGATGACGTGCGCGGCTGGCCACAGGATCGCCTGCGCGAGCAGCGTCCCCGCCACCGCGCCGAGCACGAGATACAACAACATCGCTTTGATGTCGCTCTCCGGCCGCATGCCAAGCGCGGCCTGATCGGTGATGACTGCGGCGGTCGGATCGACGACGAGCGTCAAGGTCACCGTGGCGACGCCCGTGATGAGTCCGGACAGCAAGAGCGCCGTGCCGGTGACTTTGCCGTCGATGACGCCGGCATAGAAGGCCGATAAGGGACCCGCGATCCAAAACGCCATGACGATGACGTTCCAGAACAAAAACGGTTTGGGCAGGCCTGCCGGACTGTAGCGCAACATATCCGCGCGCGGCATGCGGAACTGTGCGAGCGCCGACGCGAATGTCGCTGGTCGCGCGAGGCGCAGGATCGTGCCGATGAGCGTCCCCGAGCGTTCAAATGACCTGATGCCGCGCTCGAGCAAGACCGCGAACGTCGGCGTGAGGGCGCCTCCGAGCAGCGTTCCGAGCGTCGCCGCTGCGATGATGACGCGCAGGTCGTGGTCGAACCCGATCACATCTCCGGTACGCCGCGAGATATCGATGAGCGCTCCCATGAGCGGTGCGTAGATCAGGTTCAGCATCCGAGAACTTGTCGCAAAAAGATTGAAGAGCGTCAGACCTGTGGCAACCCGTTTGCTGCGCACGCCGGCAAGCCGTGCCGCGCTCGTGCCCATCTGCAGCGCTTGTGCGAACATATACAAGATGGCGGCGATGACGAGATAGGTCGTCACCAACGTCGCGCGCTTTGGACCACCGAGGGTCCGGTCTTAGGCGGATTGGGCGAGCGTTCCAAAGGCACCGGCGACGGACTGCGGATCGATGGGACCCAGCACGGTCAAAGCCAAGCGCTCGGGTGCGAAGAGTTCGCGCGCGAGGTCGTGCACCTCGTCTTGTGCGACTGCGTCGATGCGCGAGATGATCTCTGCCGTCGGGATGTGCCGCCCGACAGACAGTTCCGTTCGTCCAAGACGGATCATGCGCGTGCTCGTGCTCTCAAGTGACAGCAACAGGCTTCCTTTGATATGCTCCTTGGCACGGAACAGCTCGTCACGAGAGACACCGCTGCTCGCCATTTTCTCAAGTTCGGCGTGGATGAGGCTGAGCACTGTTTCGAAATTCTTCGGACTGGTCGAGGCCGACACGCTCAGGATGCCACCGCCGCGATAGGCGTTGTGGGCTGAGTAGACACTATACACGAGGCCGCGCTTTTCACGGATCTCCTGGAACAGGCGCGACGCCATGCCGCCGCCCAGGACGGCGTCGAGCACGGAAAGCGGATAGCGGCGGTCATCGCTTGCGCTTGTGCCCTGTGCGCCCACGAGCAGGTAGACCTGCTCGCAATCTTTGTTCTTGGTGGTCAGCGCCGGCCGGAAGATCGGTGGCGGCGGATCGGCGAGATCGGGTCCAGTGTCGATCGAGCCCAACAGCCGCTGCACGAGCGCGACAAAGTTGTCATGCTCCACACTTCCTGCGGCGGTCACGACGATCCGCCCCGGCGTGTAGCGCTCGCCCATGTAGCCGCGGATCGTATCGCTCGTGATGCCGGCGACCGTCTCAGCGTAGCCAATCGTGGGTTCGCCCAGTGCGCTGCCCGCCCACACGGAGCGCAAGAACAGGTCTTGACTCACCTCGTCGGGTGCGTCATCGTACATGCGGATCTCTTCGAGCACGACCTGCTGCTCGTTGCGCAAATCATCAGGATCGAACTTGGCATGGCGGAACATATCGCACAGCACTTCGAACGCGAGATCCCCGTGCGCATCGACGACTCGGCCATGATAACACGTCAGCTCTTTATCGGTGAAAGCGTTGAGATTGCCGCCGACACCGTCCATGGTCTCGGCGATGGCGCGCGCGCTGCGTGTCGGCGTGCCCTTGAAGAGCATGTGCTCGATGAGGTGGCTGATCCCGCGCAGCGTGGCCTCTTCATGGGAGGAACCTACACCGACCCACAGGCCCAATGCGACGCTACGTATGCCGGCGATGCGTTCGGTGATCACCCGGATGCCGTTGTCGAGCAGCGTCTTCGCGTAGGATCGTTCGTCGTTCGGGTCGGCCACTTGCTACACGTGCTCCCCCTGCGCCGGCGCGGCCGCGCCCGCGGCTAGAAAAGTTGGATCCCAGTACGTCAACCCTAACCCAGGTGTACCCGCGGCCTGCATGCGTGTCACCGCACACGAGAAAACCGTCCGGCTGGTGGGCACTGCATAGTCCCCCGACACCTGCGCGCCCGCCACAACGGGCAAGGGCACGGTGGCCCACACGTCCACTTCATCCACGGCCGGCGCCGCCTGCATCGCACGATCGATCATCATCCGCACGTCGCCCGCGAACTGGCGCCGATCGACCGGTGCATGGAACTTGACGCCCGAGAGCACGATGCCGGCCACGGTGGCGGACGGCAACGCGAGGACATGCACCTTCAGTACCTGTTCCGGAAACCTGGGTGCCAAGATCGCGACGGCCACTGCTTCTGCCACGTCCGGAGCGTTCCCCGCAATGCGTTCGTGCGCGATGTGGGCAAGCGTTGTCGGCACGGTCGCAGCGGCGGCTGCCGCCCGCGGCGCGACTGCAAAGAGCGCTTGCATGAGCGATAGTCCGCTGCCACGCTCGATCCGGTAGCGCGGCAACGCATAGGAATCGCTCGCGGGCGAGACGCCACCCGGATCGGTTGTGACGGCGGTCGCAAGGCCGGCCCGTGCGACGTCCTGAGCGACTGCCGCATCGTAGCGGCCTGCTGGATATGCAAAGGCAGTCACCGGTCCATGAAGCCAACGCCGCAGTGACGCTGCCGACTCCTGTATTTCCCGTCGCGCCTGCATCCGGTCAAGCGTCATCAGATCGACGTGGTGCACCGTGTGTGCACCGATCTCCATGCCTGCCGCTGCAAGCGCCCGCAGCTGTCGCACCGACACATGTCCGCTCTGTCCAACAAAGCCCGTGGCGATATAGAAGGTGGCGCGCGCGCCCGTTTGGCGCAAGAGCGGCAGCGCATAGGTCGCGACATCATCGTAGCCATCGTCGAAGGTGAGCGCCGCTTCGCACGCGCCGCGCTGCCCGCCATGGACGTCGGTGACCAGCTCGTCAACGGTTGCGATGCGGCACCCCTTGGTGCGTAGCCAAGAAAGCTGCGCGGCAAATTCCTGCGGCGTGACGGTCAGCGCGCGCGCGTACGGTCCCGGTAAGACCGTCGGCGACACGTGATGATACATGAAGATGACGGCAACCGGACCATGCTCTCTCTCGGCAGCGATACCGCGCGCACTGGCAGCCACGGCACACACGATCGCCGCGATGAACAGCCGCCGCGCGGCTCGAGCGATCAGTACGACCTCGCGAAATAGGCGGTGACCTTTGCCGGCTTGCCGCAGAACGCGCACGACGCTCCGGATTCGGCGCCGCCCTTGATGACGCGCGTGACGGCGCCAGTCTGCGCTTTGATCTCAAGCTCGCAGGCTGCGTCTTCGCACCACGGCGCGACCACAAATCCTTGTTGCGCGCGCAGCGCGGCGAGAAAGCTCGCATGATCGCGCGCCACGATCGTCCGGGCATCGCGATCGGCGCGCGCCCGCGCCAGCAGACCAGCCTGTATCTCCGCCAGCAACGCGGTGATCCTCGCACCAGCCTCGGCGCGTGGCACGGTCTCCCGGCTCAGCGTATCGCGGCGCGCGATTGTGACGACCTGGGCATCCACGTCGCGCTTGCCAAGCTCCACGCGCACCGGCACGCCCCGCAGCTCCCACTCGTTGAATTTCCAGGGAGCGGTTTGTTCGGCGCGATCGTCGAGGTGGACTCTGGCACTACCGCGCAGCTCGTCTGCAAGGGCGCGCGCGGCGGGGAGCACATCGTCTGCCCCCTTTCGTGGAATAGGCACGACGACGACTTGGTGCGGCGCGATGGCCGGTGGCAACACGAGGCCATTGTCATCACCATGCGCCATGATCAACCCGCCCAAAATGCGCCATGACACGCCCCAGGATGTCGTCCACACGTGCTTGGTCTGCTCGTCGACGTCCGTGAACGTGATGTCATAGGCGCGGGCGAAATTCTGCCCGAGCTCGTGCGACGTGCCCGCCTGCAGCGCCTTGCCGTCCGGCATGAGCGCCTCGATGGCATAGGTGGACAGCGCGCCGGCGAACTTCTCGTTCTCGCTTTTGCGTCCGCTGATGACCGGCAGCGCCAAGACGTCTTCTGCCACCTCGCGGTAGATCTCGAGCATCTGCTGCACTTCGGCCGCCGCTTCTTCTCGCGTGGCATGCGCGGTATGGCCTTCTTGCCACAAGAACTCGAGCGTGCGCAAAAAAGGACGCGTCGCTTTTTCCCAGCGCACGACGTTGGCCCACTGATTGATGAGCACGGGCAGATCGCGATGCGATTGAATCCACTTCGCGTACATCATGCCGATCACGGCTTCCGAGGTGGGGCGGATGGCAAGCCGCTCCGTCAGCCGCTCGCCGCCGCCCTCAGTGACCCAGGCGACCTCCGGCGCGAAGCCCTCTACGTGTTCTGCTTCGCGGACGAGCAGCGACTCGGGGATGAGCAGTGGGAAGTAGGCGTTCTGATGGCCCGTCGCTTTGAAGCGTCGATCGAACTCCGCCGTGATGAGCTCCCAGATCGCGTATGCGTATGGGCGCATGACGATACAGCCGCGTACGGGCGCATAATCCGCCAGTTGCGCTTGCAAACACACTTGGGTGTACCACTCGGAGAGGTCAGCCGCTTTGGGCGGGATGCGCTGCACCTCTTTTTTGGCGGCTTCCTTCATATTGACTGCGTTTTCCGGATGGGTCCGGCAAAAACCCTCGCACGCATCGGGCGTTTGTCTAGCGCACGAAGAGCACGACGCTCGCGCCTTCCGCCGGTAGCCGCCGCAGATACTCCCAATAGCCGGCGGGATGGTAGACGGCGGCGAGATCGTGCAGAATGCGAGCCTGCGGATCGACCGGACCCGATTGAAACAGCACGAGCCACACACGGTGGAATGGACGCGCGAGCTTGGGGATGTGCGCGACGTCAGCACGCCGGAAGACGAGGATCAGCGGATGGCCGTCGAGCGCATGCAGGCGATTGAGCGCGAAGTACGGTGAACCTTGATCGAAGACGATGAGATCGCCGGTTTGCGCGCGCGCCTTGAGCACGCCAGCGACGCCGGGCCAATCCGCCGTGTAATAATCGCTATCGAATGCGTAGAGCGCGCCCATAGCCGCAAGGGCGACGCCCGCGACCGCTCCTGCCACGCTGCGTGCTCCAAGGCGTTGCACGGCAATACCCGTGAGCGCGCACAGGCCGAGCGCGAACACGAGGTAGTAGCGGTCGACGAACAGCAGCTTGTGCGCGAGCAGTCCGTAGACGAGCGTGATGGCTGCGGGCACGAGCAGCCACACTGCAAGCGAACGGCGGTTGCCGGGCAAGCCGATGATCGCAGCACCAGCAAACCACAGCCAGGCGACCAGACTCGTCCAGAGCGCCATGTAGGCCGCGCCGTGGGTCTGCACGCCGATCGTCGCTTGGCCGGCGAGCTCATACAACGCCGAGAGCTCATGATGCTCGTAAAATGGGAACGCCAAACCGCCGCGCGGCAATTGCTGCAAAAAGATCGGCAACTGCGGCAGCCACAGCACGCAGGCGGCGGCCGTTCCAGCGAGCGACCGCACAAGCGCGTCACGGCGCAAAAGTACAATATAAAGCAGCTGCGCCGCGATCACCGTGAACGCCAGGTACTGCGTATACAATAGGAGCACCGTGCATAGCGTCCAGCCCCACCAGGCAGCCCGGCGCTGCTCCACGCTCAGATCGTCGCGCGTGCAGAGGAACGACAGCAGCGCGAAGCTCAACAGCGTGAAGCAGTCGAACAGCACGTACATGCGGATCGTGATGTCGTAAAAGATCAGGCTCGGCATGACCGCAGCGCAAAACGCCGCGATGAGGGCAGCGGTGTCGCTATGCCACAGCCGCACGAGCCAGGCGAGCAGCGCGACGCAGCCGACGCCGAGCGCGGCCATGCACAAACGCAGCGCGAGATCGGGCACCCCGATCACGACCAACGGGTGCAAGACGAGCCAGAACAGCGGCGGATGGACGTCAAGCGTGGCGATCGCATGCAACATGTGGGCGATCGGCAGGGAGGCGACGTGCAAAGCATATGCTTCGTCCACCTGCAGCGGACGGCGCACCGCGGGCACCACACGCATGATCGCCGCCAAGGCGAGCACCGCCCAGAGTTTCCAAGCGGACGATTGTGGGGGTCGCACTTTAGCGCCACCCATTTTCAAAAGAGGCGGCACGTAAAGTGCCGCCTCTCCCATTCATCGCCATCCGTTAGCGCTCACGCGTACTCAGGATAGCGCTCTTTGATGACCTTCTCTATTTCTTCGCGCAAGCCGGCGAGCAATTGCGCCTCGGGGAGCGACCGCACCATCACACCGTCACGGTAGATAAGCCCCATGCCCTTGCCGCCGGCGATCCCGACGTCAGCCATTGATGCCTCGCCAGGCCCGTTGACCGCGCAGCCCATGACTGCTACTTTGACCGGTGCGCGATATTCTGCCGTGAGACGCTCGACTTGTTCGGCAAGTTTCACGATATCGATCTGCACGCGCCCGCATGACGGGCACGACGTGATCTCGACGCCGCGCTCACGCAAGCCGAGGCTCTTGAGGATATCCCAGCACACCGGGACTTCTTCGACGGGATCGGCCGTCAGCGAGACACGGATCGTGTCCCCGATGCCTTCGGCCAGCAGCAAGCCCAAACCGACGGAGCTCTTGACCGTGCCGGAGCGCAGTGTTCCCGCTTCAGTGATACCGAGATGGAATGGATAATCGACCTTGGTCGCCATCAGCCGGTACGCGGCGACTGTCGTGCGCACATCGTGCGCTTTGAGCGAGACGACGATGTCATGGAAATCAAGCTCTTCGAGGATGCGCAAATGGCGCAGGCCGGATTCCACCATGCCCTCGGGCGTGTGACCATAGCGTTCCACGATGTCGGGTGCAAGCGAACCGTTGTTCACGCCGATGCGGATCGGCATCCGCCGCGCCGCCGCGGCTTTGACGACCTCGCGCACCTTCGCCGCATCACGGATGTTGCCGGGATTGAGCCGCAGCTTATCCCAGCCGGCGTCGATCGCGGCGAGCGCATAGCGATGGTCGAAGTGGATGTCGGCCACGAGCGGGAGGGGCGAGCCTTCCTTTATCTTCACGCACGCCGCTGCAGCCTTCGCGTCGGGCACCGAGACCCGTGCGATCTCACAACCGGCTGCTGCGAGCGCGTGGATTTGTTCCACTGTTGCCGCCCAATCGTCGGTCTTCGTGATCGTCATCGACTGAACGGAGACAGGCGCACCGCCGCCGATCGTGACCGGGCCGACCTGCACCGCGCGCGTTTTGCGCCGCGGCGCAAGCGGCGGTGGTGCCGGGTTGCGCGGCGCGACGCCGGACCATTCCGGCACGGGCGGTAACTCATCGGTTGCTTGAGCCGCCGTTGGCGTGCGAAGCTCGCTCATAATCCTCCCTTGCCCTGCACCCATTGCACGATGTCGTGATAGGTGACGAAGACGACGAAGACCATCAACAACGCGAAGCCGGCGAGGTGTGCAAGACCCTCTTTTTCTGGATCGACCGGGCGTCCGCGCGCAAGTTCGACGACTAAGAACGCAAGGCGTCCACCGTCGAGCGCC
The DNA here is from genome assembly GCA_019232725.1 of Vulcanimicrobiota bacterium. Classification (GTDB taxonomy): domain Bacteria; phylum Vulcanimicrobiota; class Vulcanimicrobiia; order Eremiobacterales; family Eremiobacteraceae; genus JAFANK01. Next base: position 14,267 of record JAFANK010000013.1, read on the forward strand.
GGGAACGGAAACAGATTGACGACGCCGAGCACGACTGACAGCGTGGCGGTGAGCGTCAATATCCAGCGCAATCCGTATTGAACGGTGCCGGTGACGATCCGCGCGATGCCCACGGGGCCATGGAGCGCGGACGAGTCGTGATGCGCGATGGCCTCGCCGATGGCGACCGTCTGGCCCACAGCTGTGACCCCAACCATGCTCACGCCCCACACCACTGCGTCGACAAAGGGTTTGTGCTCGATCGCATCCTCGGCCTGGAAGCCGAACGCACCCACGACCGTGCCGCCCTCGTCAGTCGGTTTCGCTAAGATATGGAGGTGGATGATCCGGCTCCCGCGCGCCACGTCAACCGCGATGACCTTGCCTTTATTGCCGTGGATATAGTCGTACATGTCGTTGCCGCTGCGCACCGGCCTGCCGTCAAGCTCCACGATCTGATCGCCCGGCTGCAGCCCGGCGCTTGCCGCGGGGGTTCCTGGAATGACGTTCTTCACCACATTGATCACACCGGTCTGGATGCCGAGAACGGCGCCGATGAACGTGAAGATGAGGGCCGCTAGGATGAGGTTGAAGATGGGACCGGCGACGATGATCGCAAAACGGGCTCCCCAGCTTTTGCGCTGGAAATTGCCCGGATCGGCCGATCCGTCGTCGGCCTGGTCCTCGCCTACCATCTTGCAATAGCCGCCCAGCGGCAGCGCGTTGATGCGATAGGTCGTGTCGCCGCGCCGCGTCGAGAGGAGCGTCGGCCCAAACCCGAGGGCGAAATCCGTGACTGTGACTCCGGCGCTCTTCGCGAACACGAAATGGCCGAATTCGTGGAAGAGTATCAGCACGCTGATGAGCGCGAGAAACAGCGCGAACTTGGCGATCCCCGTGAGCACAAGGGTCAAGGACAGGCTACAGAATACGATCTCGAGCATCATGCGTTGGTGGCCGGGCGAGCCACTGGTCCTCGCGGTCTAGCGTTGCATCGCGGCGCCGATCGCGTCGCGGGCGAAGGTGCGGCCAAAACGGTCTGCGGCCTCAATCTCTTCTAGTCCATCGGCACCGGCGGGATGCGCCGCAAGCGCTTGCTCGACGATCGGGCAGATGTCAGTGAACTTGATTTTCCTCTGCAAGAAGGCCCGTCCTGCCTCCTCGTTGGCGCTCGATAAGACAGCTGGATACGTGCCGCCCGCATGCAGTGCGTTATATGCCAACCGTACAGAAGGAAAGCGCCGATCGTCCACCGGCTCGAAGGTCAGCACCGAGCGCGTCGACCCAAGCCCGATCGCCTCGCTCGTTCTTGTCAACGCAACAGGTGCCGGCAAGCGTTCGGGATATGCAAGCGCATAGCCGATCGGCAATCGCATGTCCGGCGCGGCGAGTTGCGCCTTCACGTTGCCGTCTGCGAAGACGACGAAGCCGTGCGCAATGCTTTGGCGATGCACGACGACGCGGATCTTCTCAGGCTGCAGATCGAAGAGATGGCTCGCCTCGATGACCTCCAGCCCCTTGTTCATGAGCGTGGCGGAGTCGATGGTGTTCTTCGCACCCATCGACCAGATCGGGTGCCGTAAGGCATCTTCCGGTGTCGCGCGTTCGAGCTGCTCGCGCTCGAAATCCCAAAACGGCCCTCCCGATGCGGTCAGCACGACGGTCGCGACGCTGCTGACATGCTCGCCGACTAGGCATTGGAAGAGCGCGCTGTGTTCTGAGTCGACGGGGATGATGCGCGCGCCGCTCGTGCGCGCCAAGCCGCACAGATACCGTCCTGCACCGACGAGCACTTCCTTATTCGCAAGCGCGACGTGCATGCCCGCGCGTACCGCAGCAGTCACCGCTTGGAGCGCAGCCATACCGTCAGTCGCAGCCACCACCACATCGGCCTGCGACTGCGTGGAGGAAAGCATGAGCCCCGCGGCGCCGCTCGCGACGATCTGCGGCCGGTACGCGAGCAAGTCAGCAAGCCGTGCGGCAAGATCCGGCGTGCCGGCGGAAACGACTGCCGGTCGCAACTCGTTGGCTTGATGTGCAAGCTGCTCGATGTTGTGGTTGGCCGCAAGCGCCATGACGCTGAATCGATCGGGATGGCGAGCGATGACGTCGATCGCTTGGCGCCCGATCGAACCAGTCGAGCCGAGGATCGCGATGCGGCGCATGGATCGACCTTACAGCGGCCGGCCGCCGAGCAACAACATCGCGCAACCGACGACGCAGGCGAAGATGTACGAATCAAATCGGTCGAGCACACCACCGTGGCCCGCGATGAGATTTCCCGCATCCTTGACGTGCGCGTTGCGCTTGAGCGCGGACTCGACGAGATCGCCGAACTCGGCCGCGATCGAAACGCTCAAAGGATACGCGATCGCGAGCCACCACGGACCCGGCAAGCGCATGACCCACCAAATCCCAGCACCGGCAAGCGTGGCGACGACGAGCGCCGCAAGCGCGCCCTCCACGGTTTTGGCCGGCGACAATCGCGGCGCGAGCTGATGGTGTCCAAATCCGAGGCCGACGATCATGCCGACGATGTCGGTGAGCGCAACCGTGACCACGAGGCAAGCCACGAGCTGCGCACCGAACGGCGCATGACGCAGCACGATGTAATACGAGAGCAGCTTGCCCAAATACATGGCGCACAACAGCGTCAGCGCCGCCCGTTCGGCGAAGTGGTCGAGCGGCGCCGTGATGGAGGCCACGAACGCGGCCACGACGATGGCGACGACGAGCGCCGATTCGTGCGCCGGCAGCCAGCCGAGGTACGCGAAGATCGGATACGCGGCGCAGGACGCGACTGCAACCGGCAGTGCCACTTCGCCGCCGGCACGGCGCGCGAGATTCGCGAACTCGACGGCGCCCGCCACGGCGATGACGCCGATGAAAATCGCTAAGGCCATCTCGCTTGCGATCGACCCAAGCCCGACGGCCGCGACGACAAAACCGATGATCACGCGCTTGGCGCTGAGCTCGCGCCGAAAGCGTGCGGCGATCGTGTCCTTCCTGCCGGCGGCAATCGTGTTCACTGCAGACGCTCGTAGTCGTCGTACGCGGCTTCGAGGTGCATGACCCCACCATCATCGGTCGCGCGCACCACATGCAGCGTGCCGCGGCCCAGCGCCGGATACGGCGGTGTGACCACGGACAGGGTCACCTCACGCCCGGCGCACAACTCGATAGCGCGCGTGTACGGCACGAGGAGGAGCTCGGCGTGATCGACGCCAGCCACCCCGCTCACACCTCCATGATCTCCTTTTCTTTGTGCGCGACGAGCTGGTCGACCTCGGCGATATGTTTGTCGGTCGTCTTCTGCAGCTGCTCGTTGGCACGCCGATTCTCGTCTTCGGTGATCTTCGAATCCTTGAGCCCAGAACGCAAGTGCTCGTGCGAGTCGCGGCGGACATTGCGGATGGCGACCCGCCCCTCTTCCGCCCGCTTGTGGACGAGCTTGACGAGCTCTTTGCGACGCTCTTCGTTGAGCTGCGGCAGGCCTAAACGGATCGTGTTACCGTCCACCGTCGGGGTGATGCCGAGGTCTGACTTCTCGATCGCTTTGCGGATGTCGCCCAGGATCGACTTGTCATGCGGCGTCACCACGATGCTGCGCGGATCCGGCACTGCCACGTTGGCGATGTGGCGCAGGGGCATCTCCGAGCCGTAGGCCGCGACCATGACGTGGTCGAGCAAGGCTGCGTTGGCCCGGCCCGTGCGGATGGCGGTGAACTCCGCGCGCGTCGCTTCTACCGCTTTCTTCATACGGTCTTCGGTGTCACGGAACAGCTGGGGTAGCACTGCTTTGAGCCCTCCCGACGAATGTTCCGATGGATTCTCCCCAGATCACGCGCTTGATGTTGCCTTGGCGCATGAGTTCGAACACGATGATCGGCAGCCCGTTGTCCATGCACAGCGTCAGTGCTGTATTGTCGAGCACCTCGAGGCCCAGCTGGAGCACTTCCAGATATTCGAGTCGCTCGAAACGCACGGCGGTCGGATCTTTTTTGGGATCGGCGTTGTAGACGCCATCCACTTGTGTTGCCTTGAGAATGGCTTCGGCGCCGATCTCCAAGGCGCGCAGCGCTGCCGTCGTGTCGGTCGTGAAGTACGGATTGCCCGTGCCCGCCGCGAAGATGACGACGCGGCCCTTCTCCAGATGCCGTATCGCGCGCCGGCGGATGTACGGTTCAGCGACTTGGCTCATGCTGATCGCCGTCTGCACGCGCGTCGGTATGCCGATGTCCTCAAGCGCGTCTTGCAGGGCCAGGGCATTGATCACGGTCGCCAGCATGCCCATGTAGTCGGCCGTTGTGCGATCCATATTGGCGTGCGCAGCGACTTTGCCGCGCCAGATGTTGCCGCCGCCGACGACGCATGCCACCTGCACGCCGGATTGCGCGACTTCTTTGACCTGATTGGCGATGAGATAGACGGTTTCGGTGTCGATGGACCCGCTGTCACGGCCGGCGAACGCCTCACCGCTCAGCTTGAGCAGCACCCTGCGGTAGACCGGCTGCGAACCGCTCCCGTTCGGGCCCATCACGCCTCGCCGATGTCGAACCTGGCGAAGCGCCGGACCTTGATGTTCTCGCCCAGCACGCCCACGGCAGACTCGATGAGTTCTTTGATCATCTTGGTCTCATCGCGGACGTACGGCTGTTCCAGCAGCACTACCTCTTCATACCATTTGTCGACCAGGCCAGGCCCTTCGGCTTCCTTGGCTCTGCGCACGGTGTCGGGCACGTCCTCGCGGCTCACGTACAGCGGTCGCGACGCGCAGATGTGCACCGCAAGATCGTGTGCGAGGCGCTGAAAAAGCTCGTTACGCGCGACGAAATCCGTCTGGCACGACAGCTCCACAAGCACGCCGAGCTTGCCGCCCTGGTGGATGTAATGGCCGATGAATCCTTCACTTGTCTCTTTGTCGGCCTTACGCGCGGCGATCTGCTGGCCGCGGGCCGCGATCAGCTTCTTGGCCTGTTCGACGTCGCCGGCGGACTCGGCCAGCGCACGGCGGCAATCCATCACGGGCGCGTTGGTCGTTTCGCGCAGCGCTTTCACGTCTGCCGCACTTGGGGTGTATTCAACCTTTTGCAACTGCTTGTTGTTTCCTTATCTTTCGTTCATCGTGATGCGCTCGATGCGCTTCACGCACCAGGCATGGACATCGCGGCGCTCTCCGCTTCCGGTGCTGCACCAGCTGTCTCCTCAGCCGCTGGGCCGCCGGATTCGGCTTCGGTGCGACCCTCGATGATCGCATCAGCGATCTTGCCGGTCATGAGCTTCACCGCGCGGATCGCGTCATCGTTACCGGGGATGGGATAATCGATCTCATCAGGGTCGCAGTTCGTGTCGATCACGGCGATGATCGGGATCTTCAGCTTTCGCGCTTCCAACACGGCGATACGCTCTTTGCGAGGATCGACGACGTACAGCGCATCGGGAAGACGTGGCATATCTTTGATGCCTGCGAGAAAGCGCTCTAACCGGTTCAACTCATCCTCGAGCTTGCTCACTTCTTTCTTGGTGAGCACTTCGAAGAGCCCCGTGTCGCGCTGACGTTCAAGTTCGCGCAAGCGCGCGATGCGCTTCTGGATGGTCTGGAAATTGGTGAGCGTGCCGCCGAGCCAGCGCTGGTTCACGTAGAACATGCCGGCGCGCTCCGCCTCTTCACGCACGACTTCTTGCGCTTGCTTCTTCGTGCCCACGAAGAGAAAGATCTTGCCGCGTCGCGAGAGGTCTTTGACGGCCTCATACACTTCCCGCAGCTTGAGCACGGTCTTCTGCAGGTCGATAATGTAGATGCCGTTGCGCTCTTGGAAGATGTAGCGCGCCATCTTGGGATTCCAGCGGCGCGTTTGGTGCCCGAAATGCACTCCCGCTTCGAGGAGCTGCTTCATAGAGATGATAGACGAGGGTGTCGTCACGAGGTGATGGTCCTTTCTGCCGCGTCGCACGAGGGCGCCGGCATTCCTAGGGCATCGTGCGTCCCTTATGACGCACAGATGGCGGAAGCTGCCGCCTCCGCCCGCGCTTTTTTTAGCCCTAAACTTGCGCTTGCGTTAGTATATCATGGGCTTGGAGGCCCGTGCAATCGGAAACCGCGCTCCAGGGGGCTGTCGCAAGCCGCTTGAACCGGACGATTGCGATGTTCCTCGAAGCCTTCGGGCTGGCTCGGGACCCTTTTGTGGACACCGCCGACCCCGCCTTTTATTACGACACGCTCCCTGGCGCACACGCCCGGCGCCGGTTGGCCGATACTCTTGCTCGTGGCCGTGGCCTTGCGGTCGTGGTCGGCCCGATCGGTGCGGGAAAGACGAGCCTCTTCAACGCGGTGCAACACGATATGCTCGTGAGCGAGCGTCACGCGGTCGCGTCGATACTCGATCCGACGTTTTCGGACGAAGCGGAGCTGCTGATCGCGATCGCCGACGCGTTCGGCTTTGACATCGATCCCGCGCTGCCGGTTCGAGCGATCAAGGACGCGCTCAAGCGCGCGCTGTTCGATGCCGCGTCACGGGGACTCCAGCCCATCCTCTTCATCGACGAAGCGCAGCTGTTGCCGGCCACGTTGCTCGAACCGCTGCGAGCACTTTTGAACTATCAGCTCGATGATCGAAAGCTGTTGAGCATCGCGATTTCTGGACAGATGGAATTCGCCTCGGTGATCGCGGCGCAACCCAACATCAGCGACCGCGTCGCGCTCTGGATCGAGCTCGGCCCGCTCTCGGCGCCGGAAGCCGCGGGTCTGCTCCATCATCGTCTGCGCTGCGCGGGATTCGCTGGGAACCAATCGCCATTTGACGATGAGGCGTTGCACGAGTTGTGGCGGCACAGCCACGGTTTACCGCGACGATTGACCACGCTCGCGCGCGAGGCGATGGAGGTCGCCGCGGAATATGCGCGGTCCCGCGTTCGCAGCTCCGATGTGCGTGACGGGCTCGCCCGGGTTGCACCGACCGGGGGACATGACGTCGACGCCGCTCGAGCAGCAGCGCCGGACGCACCGCGACCGTGGTGGCAATGGTGGCGACGCGCTTCATGACTTCGAAGCGGCCCGTGCCCGCGGACATGCTGCTCGTCAACGAGCGCCGGCGTCGCCTTGCGGCCGGCATCGCAACGCCGGCGCGCACAGCGCCAAGTGACGCCCTTGACGCCGACGATATCTTCGCGACCGACGAGGATCAGCTTGTCGATGAACCGCAAGCGCCGGCACAGCCGTCGCCAGCACGTGGCGCCGTTGTGTTGCGCAAACCCATGTCGTCGGTAACTCTCGCGCACATCGGCTGGAGCGGTCCCATAGATCACGAGCTGCTCCAGGCGGCGCTCGCGTGTCAGCCGGTGCACGAGCGCGACGCGGCGGCACACGCGCAGCTCTTCGGCGGCCAAACAAGCCCGCACGACGTTGGCGCGGCGCTCGAGGTGGTGCTGGACGAGAGCGAGATCGCCATCTTGAGCGCGACCGGCGACGCAGAGCCTGACGCGCTCGTGCGCGCGGCGCAACTCGCAGACCGCCTGACCGGTGAGGGCGTCAGCGCCTCCGATATCGTCTCGTCAGTACTCGCGGCGTATCGGCGTACCGCGTTGTCGTGCGCATGGTACGAGCGCCTTGGGCTAAAGGCCAGCGCGCAGGTGTTGCGGGAACGTGACGAGACAGCGGTGACTATGCTGTCGACGCTGCGCGCCCTTTTGGGTGAGCGCTGAAACTACTCGCGAGCGCCGCCGACAGCCATGACGACGTTTTGGCGTTCCTTATATATCTCTGACCTGTGGACCGGGATCGAGCGCGGCGCGGTGATCCCGAGTTTGACTTGGTCGCTCCCGACTGCGACGACGGTGATGCGGATGTCGTCGCCGATAACGATCTCTTGATTGAGCTTACGGGTCAGAACAAGCATGCATCGCCTCCGTGTGTAACGGATGCCTGAAAAGGTGTCGCTCGTTTCCAAAGCCGCCCCACATGCTCCTCTTGTTCGAACGTGTATGCGCAACGTAGCAGCGACTACCCCATCCGGCATGCCGCGTCAAGCGAACAATCGAACAGAGGGGTGCGTATGAAACCGCTGGTCATCGCGAGCCTGGTCGCACTCGTCGTCACCTCGATTGGCCCTTCTCGAGCCGCTCAAATAGCGCAGATCGGCAAGGCGGCGCCCGCTTTTTCGTACACAGCGCTCGACGGCAAGCGCCAGACATCCGCACAGTTCCGAGGCCGGCCCGTGTTCGTCAATTTTTTTGCGACTTGGTGCCCGCCGTGCAAGCTCGAACTGCCCAATATCGTGAAAGACTATCCCGCATATCGGGGCAGGGTCATCTTCTTGGGACTGGATCAGGAAGAATCGCCCGAGCTCGTGAGGCCGTTTCTCAAACAATACGAGATCCAGTATCAAATCGGTATCGACGAGGGGCAAGTCGGAGCCGACTATGGCGTCGCCGCGATCCCGCAGAGCGTCTTCATCGACCGGCACGGCGTCGTGCGAGCGATTTGGCGCGGCTACATGCCGCCGAAAATCCTGTCCCAAAATCTCGCGCTCATCACCAAGTGACGGGCGCTAGTTCGCGAGTTTTGCCCGGATGCTGCGCACGGGTACGAACGCGAACACGGCGATCGCGACGAGGATCCAAAGCGCTTCGAGTGCCGTCTGCGCGGTCACCGTCCCGAGCACAAGCGCCCGGAACACCTTCACCGCATGATAGAGCGGCGTGAGCCAAGCGATGACCAGTGCCCATTTGGGAAACTTGTCCAAGGGGAAAAAGACGCCGCCGATCATCACCATCGGCGTCACCACGAACGAGAAATAGTAGAACAGATGCTCTTGCGTTTTCACCACAAAGGACACGAGCAGCGCCGGAATGGCGAAGACGATGCCGGACAATGCCAAGACAAGGGGGCAGAGGAGCGCCCACCACGAGTGCACGAGCCCAAAACCGGCGATCACCGCTAAGAACAGGCAGCCGTAGAGCGTCGATCGGAAGGCTTGCCAAAGATACTCGCCGGCGGCAATCTCCAGCGGATCGACAGGCGCCGTCACCATCGATTCGTACACGCCATTGAAGACTCGCCGTTCGTAGGCGCCCCAGGCCGCGTCGAAGGTCGCGGTGTTCAGCGCGGTCAGCCCGAGAAAACCCGGCGCCATGAACTGGACGAGCGAGCCGTAGCCCGTCAGCGAGAAGTACGCACCGAGACCGAAGCCGAGGGCGAGGAAGTACGCGAACGGCTCGACGATGTTGATGGCGACGCTCGACCACGCATACTTCTGCCAGGCCAGCAGATTGCGATGGAACACCCGCCACGCGTTGCGGGAGAAAAACGCGCCGAGCGCGTTCATTCCACGAGCTCCCGTCCGGTCATGTTCAAGAACACGTCTTCGAGCGTGGCTCGGCGCGCGACGTGCCGAGGCGGATCGAATCCCAGCGCTGCCATGCGATGCAACAGCACGCGATTGTCGGCGTTGTACAGGTACACGGTGTCGCCGTGACGTTCGCGGCGGGCGACAAGTCCATCGAGTTGCGTGTCCGCGGGGAGGCGCCCATCAGCGTCGACGATCTCGAGCACGTCCTCAGCGGCATATTGGGTCACAAGCTGCGCCGGCGGCGCCTCCGCCAAGATCCGGCCCTCGTCGATCACGGCGACGCGGCCGCACAGGCGTGCTGCTTCTTCCATATAATGCGTGGTCAAAAGCAACGTCAGCCCGGAATTGATCAGGCGCGTGAGCGTCTCCCACACGAGTAACCGCGCCTGCGGGTCAAGCCCCGTCGTGGGCTCGTCGAGCACCAGAATGTCCGGACGATTGACGAGCGCGCGCGCGATGACGAGCCGTCGCTTCATGCCGCCGGAGAGCTCGCGTACGAGCGCCTTGCTCTTGGCGGAAATCGCGAGCAGGTCGAGCAGCTCTCGAGCGCGATCGCGGGCTCCGTTCCCGGTGATCCCGAAGAACGACGCGTAGAGGAGCAAGTTCTCTTCGACGTTGAGCTCGGGGTCGAGCGCGTTCTCTTGTGCCACGACACCCAACCGCTGCTTGATCCGCGATGCGTCGCGCGCAGGGTCCATGCCCAGAACTAAAAGTTCGCCTGCAGTCCGTGCGACGCGGCAGTAGATCATCTTCATGGTCGAGGTCTTGCCGGCACCATTGACGCCCAAGAAACCATAGCACTCGCCGGCATGGATCGCGAAGTCGATGCCGCGGACGGCCTCGACCTCTGCGTACCGTTTCGTCAGTGAGCGGGCATACACGACCGTATTTTGGGCGCACATAGTCGGCTTTGCAGCTTCTCGTTCGTCGCATGGCCCGCCTGGTCGAACACATGCGCGTCAGTTCCACGTGTGCGTCGAAGGCCAGGTCTTCATCGCGCGCGAAAGCTTGAGGCCTATGGCACACCATCTTTTCCGCATGTTGCGGATGCCGAAGATACCGCCGGCATGTCCACCTTGTACGCAGCTGCGGTCGAGGCGAGCGACACATGGCGTGTAGCGCAAAGCTCCGTCCGCAGGACACACCGCTTGATCGCGCCCGGTACGTCCACGAGCATCTCGCTCCCAATCTCTTCCGTAGTGTCGCCGGGCCGGAAACCACTGAACCTTCTGCCGTCGCCTGGCGGCTCGCGCCGCAACCCTTCCCCCTCGCACCGAAAACCGTCGAACGCTTGCGCGTCATCGGCGCCGACCTGCTCAAGCTCTATCGCGCGGCTAACCGCGCGTACTTCATGAGCGTGCGCGGTACCGCGCCTGCCTTTATCCACGAGTATCTCGACATCGGCAAGCCCGAACATATCGTGCGCTTGCAGCGTCAAAACCGATTCAAGTCCGAGATTCCGACGCTGCTTCGTCCAGACATCATTCTGACCGAAGACGGCATGATCGCGTCCGAATTGGACTCGATCCCCGGCGGCATGGGGTTCGTCGGCGCGATGGGCGCCGTGTACTGCGAGCTTGGCTTCGATCAGGTTGGCGAGTATGACGGCATGGTGCGCGGTTTTGCGCGCATGGCGCAGTCGCTCGCCGGCAAGGAGCAACCCACGGTCGCCATCGTCGTCTCGCCCGAGTCCGAAGATTACCGCTCGGAGATGTCGTGGCTCTCGCAGGCGTTGCGCACGAGCGGCCTTGCGCATGCGGTGACGCTGCACCCAGAAGATGTGTTCTTCACCGAGGAAGCGCTCGTCGTCGACACGCCGGAGGGGCGCCGCACCGTCGACGTGCTGTATCGTAACTTCGAGCTGTTCGATCTGCTCAACATCCCCAAGCAAGAGCTCATGTTATACGCCGCGCGGCATAAGCGTGTCGTCATGACGCCGCCTCCGAAAGCGTTCTTAGAAGAAAAACTCATCTTCGCGCTGTTGCACAACACGAGTCTGCGGGGATTGTGGCGGACCGAGCTGGGCGACGAGGTCTTCGAGCGGCTGCTCGCACTCATGCCGCAGACCTGGGTGTTGGATCCGCGGCCGTTGCCGCCGCAAGCGGTGATCGACGGTCTGGCCGTCGACGGTCGCGAGATCCGCGAGTGGAGCGCGCTCTACGGTTTGAGCAAGTCCGAGCGGCAGTACGTCGTGAAGCCCTCAGGTTTCTCGGAACTCGCGTGGGGCAGCCGCGGCGTCTATATCGCCGACGACCTCACGCGCGACGAGTGGATGGCGGTCATCGACGGCGGATTGGCGACGTTTGACAAGACGCCGCAGATCTTGCAGCAGTACCACAAGGCGCGCCGCGTGCGCAGCGACTATCTCGACGTGCCAAGCGGCAGCATCCGCACGCTCGATGGACGCGTGCGCTTGTGCCCATACTACTTCGTGGTCGGCGACGAATCGGTGCTGGGCGGCGTGCTCGCAACGGTCGTGCCGGCCAACAAGCGGCTGATCCACGGCATGAGCGAAGCGGTGATGGCGCCCTGCATGGAGGACGCCTCGGGCTACTAAGCCCCCAATACCTCATGTAGGGGCGGCATTTTTAGTGCCGCCCTCACCCGAGAATATTGACCGCTCGCGAAGCGACGAGCGCAACGATCAACAGCGAGACGAGACCTTCGATCAACATCAGCGTCTTTGCCCAGGCGGTAAGGGGCATGGTATCGGTTGGGCTAAACGCCGTCGAGTTGGTGAACGCAAGGTAGAGATAGTCGAAGAACCTCGGGCCCCATCCCTTTGGTGCGCACGCGGGCGTCACCATCTGCGGGAACAAGAAATCGGGCTCGCGGTGCTCCGAGCTCGCCCGGTCGTCCGGCCCACCGCGGTCGAGTTCCCAGAACCAGAGCGCAAAGACGATGATATTTGTTAGCCAGAGCTTGGCTGCGCTTTCCAAGAGCCGTATACCAGAGGTCCCTGTCGGATGCACGACGAGGTGGTCGACAAGCAGCGCGAGCGAAAGGATATTGGCAACATTCAAAATCGCGATGATGACAATCGCGGCGATTTGCCGCCACCTGGACTCGATCGACATGCGACGAGGTGCGACGATCGACAACGGGATGAGCAGCGCCAATTCCAAGACCGGTACAAGCCACCACGGGCCGACCAGCAATCGCACTGGCAGCGAGATGTACAGCAAAATACCCACGAGGACGGCAAGGCTCGCGGGCCAGCGCGGCTCGCCCACAATCGGCGGCCCCCACGCCGCTCCGCGACGCGCTTGGGTCGTCACGCTTGCTGCTCCGCAGCAACCAGATCGAGCACAGTATCGATATCTTCGTCGTTGTTGTAGGCGTGGGGTGACACGCGCACGCCGTTTTCACGGACGGTGATGCCGACACGACGGGCCAAGGCGGCGGCGCCGAGCTCGTTTGGGTTCCATCGTCCTAGACCCAGCAAGACTATCCCGGAACGAGCCTGCGGGGCCGGGTCGCTCTTCACCTCGATGCCGCGCTCGTGCGCACCTGCGATCAAGCGATCGGTCAGCTCGAGCACGTGACGTTCGATCGCGACGAATGAGGCATCCGTGTGCAAGCGCAAACTTCGCGAAAATCCTATCAGCGCTGGGTAGTTGACGGTCGCACCGTCAAAGCGACGCGCCCCGCGTGCTAGCTCCTGGCCGTAGTCGAAGAAATCCATCGGGTCGCGCACAGAGCGCCATGACAATGATGCCGGCCGCATCTCGTCCAGCAGCTCGTTTCTGACGTAGACGACCGACAGTCCCTGTGGGCACAGCAGCCACTTCGCAACGCCGAAGTAACAAAAATCGATGTGCCAGGCACCAACGTCGAGCGGCAGTTGCCTGTAACCTTGCATGGCGTCCACCGCGAAGAGGATGCCGTGTTCTCTCGCCCACGCGCCGATCGCGGGCAAATCGTGACGGTAGCCATC
>JAFANK010000084.1 GCA_019232725.1 Vulcanimicrobiota bacterium
GGTGGAATGCGATGGCCGCCGCTCGACCTTCCATAGCGCACAGCTCACGATCGGGAACAGTTCTTCCTTCGGCGGCTTGATCCGTACAGATGAAGCGTCGCTGGACGATCATCGGCTTGACCTCTATAGCGTCTCTTTGCCGACCTGGTGGTCGTTCTTCGAAGGTCTGCTGGCGTTGATGCGGCGGCGCTACGACGATGCGCGGTCCGTCAAGACCATGCACGGTAAGAACTTCACGATTCGCACGCGGCGGCGCCGCCCCATCGAAGCCGATGGCGAAATCGTGTCTGCGACCCCGGCGGTCGTCCGGGTGGTCCCGAATGCCGTCCGCGTCTTTGTTCCCGGGTCGCAGCCGGCATGACGTTCGGTCTGATCCGGCCACTGCGTCGAGTGCCAAGTGTACTCGATATATCGCTCGAGGAGTTGTGGCGTGAGGGCTACCGAGCCATCATCATTGATCTGGACAACACGCTTGTGGGATACCGCCTACGAGAGCCCGCAGCTGAGGTCGTCGCGTGGGTTCGAGCTGCGCAAGCGCGCGGATTCTCGCTCGCTATCGTCTCAAACAACGTGCGGGCATGGGTCAGGAGCATCGCGACGTTTCTCGGCATCGTCACATATGTGTCCAATGCGTTGAAGCCGCTACCCTTTGGACTGTTCCGCGCCGTCCGCCATCTGCGTGTGTCACGCAAAGAAGCCATCGTCGTCGGCGACCAGGTGTTCACCGATGTTCTCGGCGCGCGGCTTTTGGGGCTCGCGGTAATTCTCACGGAGCCCATCCTGCGCGAGCATGCCGGCATGGGGCTCGTGCGATGGGCGGAGCGGCGGATGCTCGGCAGAATCGCCCCGCCCTCGGCCGGGCCACAGGAACCTATCATCTAACGCCGCGTTTCGTACACATCGCGCGGGGAATATCTCTTGCCGCAATTCGTAAGGAAGCCGTGTGGTCGACATGCTCAGCGAGGCAACACGTGGGTTTTTATTCGACGTTGATGGCACGCTCGTGCTCAGCAATCAAGCTCATGCCGCGTCGTGGTCGAGGGCGTTCGCTGAGTTCGACATGTTCGATGTACCGCCAACTCGCGTGCAACCGCTCATCGGGCTCGCCGGTGACGATCTCATCACGAGCCTCAAACCGAATCTCGACGAGCAGCGCCGGGAGCAGCTGAAGCTCGCGCACCAGCGGATCTTCATGGCCCACTATCTGCCAAGGCTACAGGCGGCTCGCGGTGCGCGCGCGCTGCTTGAAGATCTTCAAGAGGACGGCCGCCGGGTGATCGCAGTGAGCGCCGCGCGCAAAGACGAACTGAGTGCCGTCTTGGATGCCGTTGGGCTGGCCGACGTGCTCCAAGAGCGGATCTCGGCTGATGATGCCTCCCATCCGAAACCTTCGCCCGCGCCATTGCGCGCCGCGCTCGCGCGGTTGTCACTTCGACCAGCACAGGCGCTGGCTGTCGGCGATAGCCCCTACGACATCATCGCCGCGCAAGGGGCGGACGTGTCGATCGTCGTGCTGCGCTCCGGCGGCTGGAGCGCCGAGCACCTCGTCGCTGCGGATGGTATCTTCGACGATCCGGCTGATTTACACAACGCGTTGTTCGACGGCCTCGCCGTACGTCGGCCGGCTCGGGAGGAGGCTTCCGCGTGAAATCGGATCGACAGGTGAATATTGCAAATATCGCCGACGCGCAGGACTCATTTGCCGTGCTTGAGACATCAGATGTTTGCCAAACCGCAGTCATGACGCTTACGCCAGGTCAGGCGAGCGGTGAGAAAGGGAACGAACATCCGCAAAGTGAGCAAGTGCTGCTAGTGCTCGAGGGCGAGGTTGTCGCGGAAGTTGGAGACACACGTTCCGTGTTGGGACGTGGCGACGTCGTCATCGTCCCACGCCACGTCGCGCACCGCTTCACCAACGAGACGCAAAGCCAGGCTATCACGTTCAACGTTTATTCGCCGCCCGCGTACTAGAAAACGGAGGGAATCATGGCACTGCAAGATCTGAGCGGCGTCCGCGTCGCCGTGGTCGCGACGGATGGTTTTGAAGAAGAAGAGTTGACCAAGCCGGTGATGGCCCTGCGAGAGGCCGGTGCCGCCGTCGACATCGTCAGTCCGAAGGTGGGTCAGATCCAAGGATTCCGCCATCACGACAAGAGCATCAAGGTCGAAGTCACGCTGCCACTTGATGAGCTCGATGCCGATCGCTACGATGCCCTCATGCTGCCAGGCGGTGCGTTAAACGCGGACGCGATCCGTGTCGAACCCAAACTCAAGGAATGCATCCGCGCGATGGACGCCGCCGGCAAGCCCATGGCGGCGATCTGTCACGCTCCTTGGGAGCTTGTGTCCGCAGGCGTGCTCGATGGCCGGAAACTCACAAGTTACCATACGATTCAGGATGATCTCGTTAACGCGGGGGCCACCTGGGAGGATCGTCCGCTCGTGCGCGACGGCAACCTCGTCACCAGCCGGAAGCCCGACGATCTCGCGAGTTTCATCCCTGCCATGATCGAACTGTTCGCACAAGGAACGCGAGCCGCGCACTAGTTCGCGGCGGCGCACCGGTTCGCCGCACGCAGACTGTCGGCGCGACAACCTCAGCAAAAGGGAGGTTGGCATTGCTGCTACGCGAATTGTCTGGCGCGTCGGCGCGCCGCGTCTCCGGCACAATAAAGGAGCCGTTCATCATGAAGATCGTTACTGCGGTGCTCTGTCTGTGCGTCGTCGGAGCACCAATCGTCGCAACCGCAGCACAAAATGCATCACCAGTCCGAGTGAACCACTGCAGGGCTGAACACAATCCCGGTTCGCCGGGCGGCTACTCGGGCTATATGCCGGGGTATTACCCGTATGCCGGCCGGGGCTATTACTGGCGTGATCCCTATGCCTATTCATACTATCAGGCGCCGATCAGCCCGTCAGGCACCCTCTACATCGATTTCGTCAATGCCACGAATCAGGAGATAAAAACCGTCGATTTCGGGCTCATCGCGCGAGGCAACCTCATCGCTGAAGTCCGAGATGTCGGAACCTTTGCACCCGGCGTCGAGATCAAGCATAAGTTCGGCGTCGATCCGAACGTCTTCCCACTCGGCACGGCGGCACCCGCGTGTCCGCCGCTGTTCGTCGAATTCGCCAACGGCACCAAGTGGACAAATCCCAATCTACCGAAGACCGATAGGCAGCTCTACCAAGGACACCCGTAAGAGACAGACGTCAATGTGGCGGCCGCTGGAATCGACGGCTGGTTTCGGCGGCCAGCTGGTGCTCGAACGCCGTCCAAGCGTCTATCTGATCTCTCGTGTCGCCGTGGCTGTACGCGTTTGAGAGAAGCGCTTTCAGCCAAACCTGTGCCTCGCCTGCGCCGATGACTTTCGTGTAATACGCTTGCTCCACGAGCTGCTCAAAAGAAGCATCCATCGGTGCGAGATCCGCGGCAGCACCGCAACTGGGTGCGATGTCGTAATCCGACAATGCCATGCGGACACCGCTTTGATAGACGAAACGAGCCGAGCTGAGGTCGCCTGTGTCGACAAAGCCCTGCATCTCATTGGTCAGCGCGCTCACCGTATGGCTGTCGAGGTCGATGTTGTCGCACCTGGGATCCACATCAGCGTGTGAGGGAATCCTCCCAGCGATAACGGCGACCACGACCAGCGCGAGTATCTTCACGCCCTTCATTCTTATAGCTATTCGTCGTCCGGCCGCTGGAAAATTCTTAACGCCTCCTTAAAACGGCAGCGTCGTGAAGCAGGG
>JAFANK010000146.1 GCA_019232725.1 Vulcanimicrobiota bacterium
CACGTCCAAGCGTGAGCGCGACACCGAAACGCTTGGCTCGCTCTGCTAAATACCAAAGGTCGAAGTTGAAGACGTTGTGGCCTTCGATGATGTCGGGATCGCGGGCGCGTACGACGTTGACGAACTCTTGGATGAGCGCAGCTTCGCTTGGAAATTCGTCGAGCGCCAGCACGCGCTCGAACCCCGAGTCGTCGGTGATGCCAATGACCACGATGGGGCCATCGTCACGAGATGGATCGACATCGAGCGTTTCGAGGTCGAACTGCAGACGCCGCAATTGGCTGAAACGCAAGTCTTTGTAGAAGGTCTCACCGGTCGCGACCAAGTGTGAGGTGATCGGATCGAGATAGGCGAGGCGTTGGTCGGGCGCGAGCATGCGGGCCCGGTCGGCCATCGCCCGTGCGTCCGATCCAAGGATGAGCTGGCGCAGCACATGGCGGCCCGCCAGCTCGATGCTGCCGGGCTGCGGTTTGCGCGCAAGCACCCAGTTCTGCAGGGGTACGATGTCGCGGAGTGTCGCGTTGTCGACCCGGCGGTAGAGCGCCGCCGTTCCCGAAACCGGATCCGGTTCGACGGCAACGATTCCACGGGTGTGGCCATGACCGAAAATGAGCTCAGACGTACCTTGCACGAGTACAGCCTACAGTATTGTCGCGCCACGTCCTGCAGCAGCGACACGACGGTCAATAGTGCGTTGGCTGTGGCGTGGGCGTGGGAGCAGGCGGCGGTGAGGCAGCGGGTTGCCCGCTCGTCATGGGGAGCGGAATCGGCGGGAGGCTCATCGCCGGCAACGCGCTCTGGTATGGCGTCGCCACGGCAGGCGGCGGGATGAATCCTGTGTCCGTCGCTGCCGGCACCGCGATCGTATCTGGCTGCGTGGTCGAATAGATCTGGCTATCAGGTGCGGTCGTGCTCCCTAAGTAGTCGGAGGCCGGTACGAATCCCGGCGAGCCGGTATTGGGTACACGGCCCGGCACATATTTTGCAAGAGCAATGGCGATAGTGGCGTGGAGTTCGTACGTGCCGTGATTTGCGGTTGTCGTCGCATTACCGTGACTTGTCGCCGAGATCGAGGTGCCGAGCAAGAGACGGTTTTGTGTTTCAAGATATGACGTCGCGCTGGCCGCGCCAGCGCCATGGAGCGTTGCGATACCGAAACCGCTAACGTGCACCTTCGCCGAAAAGCTGGTCGTGCCGGTGGAGGCGATCACGGCGAGATCCGCGTCTTGGTCACCCGTGGGCGTCTGAACCACGTGATCCATCGTCAGCGTCAATGTGCCGAAGGGAAGCGGCAGTGCGCCGGAGCTTCTCCACGGTTTGCCAACGTCGGGCAATTGCTCGCCGATGCCGGCGAGCACGACAGATGCAGGTGTCAGCTCAGCGAGCGCTGTCCCCGGCGCCGGTGCACCGACGCCATGTTGATCGAGAATGGGGCTCGGCTCCGGCGCGTGAGGGCTTGCTTGGGGTGACGCAGGCGGTGCTGTCGGTGATGCCGATGGTGGCGGTGTTGGTGCAGCGGTGACGACGGCGAGCACGGGACCACCGGCGGACGATAGCCCTTCGATGGTCCAGGCGACGCTCGTCTGCGCATGATAATGGAAGGTTTTGGAGTGCAGCTCACCTTGACCGTCGCGATAGCGCACCGTCAGCGTGGACGCGCGATCGATCAGGTAGACCTGCTGCTCGCCGATGCCAAACGGATGACCCGCTGCGTACAGCGCTACCGTACCGCTAGCGGTCGCCGCCGGCGGCGCGCTCGCGATGGCGAGCCCGATGATGAGTAGAGCGGTCAGAAGAGCGACGGCGAGGGGAGCAGTCGGCCAGTAACGATGCCGCTTCACGGACTCAGGCGAGGGGTCACCGTGGCATACGGGGTGGGGCCGTACGCTGAAGGTTGCGGCTGGGCTGCCGCCGGTTCTTCCGTGGGGGTTGCTTCTGTTGCAGGCGCTCCCGCTGAGGCGTTTGGCGCCGGCACGGCGCGGGTCCAGGAACGCAAGACGACGTTCATCGTTGTCGAGTAGTTATCGTGGGTGCTCGCACTCCCCGGCTGTTGTACGACCGTCAATGTGCGCAACGCCTCGCCGATGAAGAGACGGTTTGGCTGATCGTAGTAAGACGTGCCGCTGACCGCAATCGTACCTTTTGCGTCATTGCCATCGTTTGTTTTGCGTAGTATGCCGGAAGCAAGCGTCTGCAGCTCGTATGCCGTGAAGCCCTGATAGGACTTGACGCCGACGACCTTGCGAGCGAAGGTCAGCTGCACTGCCGGTGTCGATTGCGGCGTTGTCCAGCTCACGCCGAGACGTAACGGGTGTTGATCGATTTCTGCTGCTGTGGTGTTCGCAAAGGTCATGGCCTCGGAAATCCCGAGCCCGAGCGGTTCTTTGACGAGGAGCTGGCCATCGGGCATGACCTTCCCCGTCGAGCTCGTGTGCGATTGGAAGGGAACGCCCTTGTCGCTTCCTTCAAAATTCGCATCAACGCCTGCAAATGCGATGCCATCGCTGCCGATGGACTGTATGGTGAACGTCTCGGTGCCTTGTGCAGAGCTTTCCACCGCCTCGTCGCGCGGTTTTGACCCGCCGGTCGTATGATGTTGCTGCAGCTCGACCGTGATCTCGTAGACCAGTTGATCGCCAGGAGCGAACCGAGTGTTGCCTGCCGCGCCGACCGCGTCGCTCGCCATCACGACGAGGGCGATCCCGACGCACGCCGTTGCCAAAACTTTCACGCGCTCCCTCCAAGGTGCAGCGCAGTCGTACAAGACAACATGGGCAGGTTTGGCATGGAGTACATGTAAACCCTTTGCATACAGTGAAACACCGTGTTGCGCACGTGTTGTTACTTGCGCTGATGTGCGCCCCGCTCCGCGTTGATGCATCAGTTTCTGGAGACGGGTACGATTCCGATCTTGCGCAAGCTGTGCGCGCCGCTACAGAAAGGTATCGGCTGGTCGTGTGGGCGCAACACGACGGGTACGTCCAGACCACTGACTATATCGCGTCGTTTGGCACGATGTACACAAATCACGACCGGTTTGACCCAAAGGATCTGGGCGCACCCACCGTCCTCGTCTACGATGTTGCCGGCAGGTTAGCGGCTTGCGGCTATCAGTTCCAACAAGGCGCCACCGTCCTGCCTGCCTTGAGCGTGCCTGGCGTCACAGGTTGGTACGATATCCCCCGCCACGTCCATTACAACATCATCGTGGCCGGCATGACCTACTACGCGCAGCAGCCGTGGAGCACCGAGCAACAGCCGACCGCAGCGCTGCTGGTCAAGATGGGGTTTATGCCTAGCGACGGCAAGTTGCTGTTCGCGTTCGTCCATCCACCCGCGCGCGCGATCATCGTGTGGGCGTGGGCACCGAACCCGACCGGTCTCTTCGCTGCCGACAATCCTTCCCTGCCCTGACGATTGCCGTGAACAACGTGGTGGTCGCCCAACGGCTGAACGAGATCGCCTCGCTCATGGAATTCGATGGCGAACCGTTCTTCAAGATCAAGGCCTACGAGCGCGCTGCACGCAGCTTGGAAGATAGCCAAACACCCGTCGAAGAGCTCTTGCGCACGGGCCAGCTTAGCGAGCTGGCCGGCGTCGGTAAGGCGATCTCGCAAAAGATCGCGGATATCGTCGCAACCGGCAGCTGCGCCTATCTCGATGACTTGCGAGCGAAGTTCCCGTCGACGATCCTTGAGTTGCTCGCGGTTCCGGGCATCGGCGCCAAGACGGCGGTGGCGCTGTATCGCGAACTCGGGGTGAGCGGTCTTGCCGATTTGCGAGCCGCGATCGACAGCGGCGCTATCGCGACGGTGCCACGTCTTGGGCCTAAGACGATCGAGAACCTCAAAGCGCGGCTCGAGCGCATGGCGACACAGCCGAAGCGCATGCGCTTGGGCGACGCGTGGCCAATCGCGCGTGGTATTGTCGCCGCGCTCAGCTCGTTGCCCTCTGCCAAGAACGTCGTCGTCGCCGGCAGCTTGCGCCGGATGGAGCGCTCGGTGCGCGACCTGGATGTCATCTGCACGAGCACTGAACCGGAAAGCGTGCTCGAAGCGTTCATCGCGATGCCGATCGTCGAGCGCGTCAGCGCCCGGGGCACGACCAAAGCGACGATTTGGGCGACTCCCGGGATTTCGGTCGATTGTCGTGTCGTCGCGCACGAGTGCTTTGGCAACCTCTTGCAGCACTTCACCGGAAATAAGGAGCATAACGTGCTCTTGCGCGAGTACGCGCAGCGCAAGCGCTTGAAGGTCAGTGAGTATGGCATCGAGGACGAGCACGGCACGGTCGTGACCTGTGCAGAGGAGGCGCAGGTCTACGCGACGCTCGGGCTACAGTACATTCCGCCGGAATTGCGCCTCGGACTCGATGAGATCGAGCTTGCCCGTCGCAATGCTGTTCCTACGCTCGTCGATCTCAACGACATTCGCGGTGACCTGCATGACCATACCGACTGGAGCGATGGGCATTATAGCATCGAGCAAATGGCCCGTGCCGCGGCCGCGCGCAAGCGCGAGTATCTTTCTATCTCCGATCACTCACTTGGCAGAGCCGTGGCCAACGGGCTTTCCGTTGAGCGGTTGCGCGAACAGACGGCAATCGTCTCGTCGGTCCGCGATGCGTACGGGGTGCATCTGCTGACGAGCTCGGAGGTCGACATCCGCGCCGATGGAAGCCTTGATTTTCCCGATGAGGTGCTCGCAGAGCTCGATGTCGTGGTGGCGTCGATACACTCATCCTTCCGCAGCAGCCCGGAACAGCAGACCAAGCGGCTGTTGCGCGCGATAGAAAATCCGTATGTGACCATCATCGGGCACCCGACGGGCGAGCTCATCAATGAGCGGGACGGCTACCAATTCGATGTCGACGCAGTCTTTCGTGCAGCCGCACGAACCGGGACTGCGCTTGAGATCAATGCGAATCCGGCGCGGCTCGATCTCTCTGCAGATCTCGCTCGCCATGCGCGGGAGCTTGGATGTACGATCGCGATCGACACGGACGCCCACTACCTCGACGACATGGATAACATGCTCTTCGGCGTGGCGACTGCACGCAAAGCAGGTTTGACCAAAGAGCAGGTGCTCAACACGCGACCACTCCCCGATGTCCTCC
Organism: Vulcanimicrobiota bacterium; assembly: GCA_019232725.1. GTDB lineage: Bacteria > Vulcanimicrobiota > Vulcanimicrobiia > Eremiobacterales > Eremiobacteraceae > JAFANK01. The sequence goes on from JAFANK010000146.1 coordinate 5,116, forward strand.
GCTTTGTGCAGACCAAGCGCGAGCGTCAGGCCTGAAGGCGTTGCACGAGCGGTTCAGGAGCATCCCAGGGCGGACGGCGATACTCCGTTGTGAAGTAACCAT
>JAFANK010000289.1 GCA_019232725.1 Vulcanimicrobiota bacterium
GGGTGTGCCTGAACCCCCACGCTTGATCGTCTAGGGCCTGGCTGTTTCCGGTGAGGCCGCGAATCTGCATCACGCCGAATTGATCGGTCCCTTGCGTGCCCTCGACTTTGAACGCTCGATCAAACGTGCCGATGCTGGGCGTGTACAGGATTTGGTCAGGGGCTCCGAAGTTGCCGTTGAGCGGATTCGGATTCGGATTGACAAAGTACTGAGCGCCTTGAGCAAAAAATGGCCGGTACTCCGTAAGGCTTTGCTGGAACTCTTGCGGCACGATAGTTTGCTGGTCGACCTCGACATTGGAAAAATCTGGGTTGAGTGTCCCGACGAGCCCCACCGTGCTGGCAATCGGAAAGACGAAATCTAAACCATAGTTGCGCACCGGCTGCTTGGCAAACGTCTGGTTGGCTTGCTGGAAGACGTCGCGATCGAGCCCGATGCTCGATAAGCCGTACACTTCTACTCGTGGCTTGGGTTTGCCGGCGGCGATGGGCAAGGAAAGACCGGTGAGCGTGGGCCACCATCGCGTATCCGTGAAAATCGGATAGTTGGGTGGCTGGCCATCTTGCATCAGGCCGTCGTACGCCCACGTGTAATGTTCACCCACGCCGGCGACGATGCGTATGAAATTGAAGCGCCAGGTCACGTTTGGGCCGCCCGATGCCCGCAGGTCTTTAAGCGGTATCTGAAACATGGCGGTCCACGTCGTGCCGTTCACGGCGGTCTTCACTGCCCAGTCGGGCGCATAGCGTGACGACTCAGAGGACTGTTGATACCGCGTGCCACGTGGGTTGGCTTCGAAATAGTACACCTGTGAACCTGAACCGCTGGTATCGATACCCACGCCCACGGCGTCGTCCTGACCGAAACCAATGCCGTTGGTCGTCTGAGCGTCGTGGATCGGCACGCCGTTTTGCTCCGCGCGGAATCCGACATAGACGAACTGGTTGTCATAGAGTATGAACCCGGTCGTTGGGAGCACGGCCGGCTTCCGCGTGGTGAGATTCATGAACCCTTTGGCGGTGACGGCGGTTTGCCAGACCGGGTCCGCAAGCGTCGGATCCAGTGCTGGGTCCATCTGCAATTTCACCCCCTTGAACGAGTTGTCGCGACCGACCGATGCCCAGGCAGGACTCCCAAACGCTACGAGGACCATGCCCGCCAGCGCAATCACCCGAACAGAAAGCAGGCTTCGCATAGCCCAAAGGCTAGCTGACGGGACGACGGCGCGACAATCAATGCTGCGTCATCATGCGTCAAAAACATGAAATGACAAGTCGATGATAGCCGCCCGTGCGATGCGTCCTATAAGATGAAAGGCAAATGCTAGGGTCGGGCTGGGGCATCTTCGAACACCTGGCCATGTCCAGGGTGCCAGTCGGTCGTTTGCGGTTCGATCTCGATAGCCGAGTGCTGTACGACGGGAGCGAGATCGCCCCGCTCGCACCGCTTCCCGCTCAAATGCTCGCCGAGCTCGTTCGCGCGAACGGCGACGTTGTTTCCACAGCGTGGATGCGCCAGTTGCTTTGGGGAGAAGCCGCGGTTGAGGAGCGAAACCTCAACCAGCAGATGTACAACTTGCGGCGCGCTCTGCGACGTGATCCGTCGATCGCAATTCAGAACGTGCCGCGCCGAGGGTACCGCCTCGTCGTTACTTCTGGATCCGTTTCTGGGCTGCGCAAGAGCACACGTATTGTTTGGGCCGGTATGGCGGCTGCTCTGGGCGTGCTGCTCATGCAGGTTCCACAGCCGCAGTCGGCGGCGCCGTCAGACACCAGCGATCTTGCGATCGGCAACTATTTGTCAACCAGCGAAGGCCCAGATCATCTTGATCGCGCGGCGCACTATTACCATGCGCTCGTTGCCGAAGCCCCAGACGTTGGCGCCGGCTATGGTGGACTCGCCGTGATCGACGCGAGGCGAGCACTGAGCGTTGCCTGCCACGATGCTCGCTCACGCTATTTCGACGTCGCGCGCATGGAGGCAGCTGCGGCGCTGCGGCATGACACGAGCGAAAGCAATGCGCTCACAGCTCTCGGCATCGTCTCGAGCGTGTACGACCATCACCTCGACGTTGCCCGCAAACTGTTCGACGCGGCAGTGGCAGCAGATCCCCGCGCCGAGTCGCCGCGAGCATGGCGGGCAAAATTTCTGCTCAGCATTGGTGAGTTTGACGAAGCGGGTCGCGAATTTCAAACGATGAGTCAAAATGCGCCGACATCCGGCTATGCGGTCGGCCTGTTCGGCGAATGGCTCGTCTTGGATCGCGATTACAAGCGGGCAGGGTCTGTGCTCGCTCAAGCGCTTGATCTCGGCAACCATCCGGGGCTTGCCAAGTATTGGCTGGCACGATCGTACTATTTCCGAGGTTTCGACAGGCAGGCGCTTCGTTTGACCAACGAAGTGCTTGCGCTCTATCCGGGTGAGGCGTCGGCGATCGCCTTACGCGCGCGCATCGAGGCAAGGAGGGGCAATATACGAGCTGCGCATGCAGATTTCAAGCGCCTGCAGCGGATACACGATCCAAATGAGATGGATCCAATCGCGCTCGCATCGGCAAGCATCGCCTTGGGCAACCGAACCGAGGCATCGCGAATTCTACATCAATATCTGTCGTCTGGCAACGCTGGCCTCGACGAGATCGCGCGCATTCGAACCGATCCCGATTTTGACTCCTTGCGCAGCGGATTCAACGCCTCCGTTTCACTGTAACCGAAGATATCAGTACAACCTAGACGGCGGCTGCGGCAATGGGGGCCGCTGCGCTGGTTCGTCTCGGGACATGTGCGCGATAAAAG
>JAFANK010000304.1 GCA_019232725.1 Vulcanimicrobiota bacterium
CCCGCGGCGCAGAGCAGCCCGACACCGGCGGGGCTCAGTCGCCGCCCCGCAGTGAAGAGCACGTCATGCGCCCGAACGTCACTCGCCTTGGGCGTGATACGATCCTCACAGTCGCTCGCATCGAAGACCGTGACGATGCCATCGCGCGCATCTGTATCTTCGACCTTGATCACTCCCGTGGCGCCTTCGGGAATCGCTCCACCAGTCGGCACGGCGACGGCTTTACCGCGCTGCACGGGTGCATGCGCCGCGTTGCCCATGAGGACGGTCCCGGCGAGCATGAGGCGTACCGGTAAATCGGCGCTCGCGCCCGTGACATCGGCCGCGACGACCGCGTACCCGTCCACCATCGAGCGTGCGAATGCAGGTACGTCGACGGCTGCGCGGGTGTCGCAGGCGACGATGCGGCCTTCAGCATCAGCGCTGCTGAGACGCTCGACCGCTGCGGCGCGAACCCTATAGCGCGACATCGCCGCGAGGGCGTCGGCGATGCTGACCCGCCGCAAGGGAGTGTGGACGGTGGTAATAGGCGCCTCCAAGAACCCTGTCCCGGGGAGGTGGATCACAGATGCCGGCGACGAGAAACGCCGATATTCTTCTTAAGAAGAGCGTGCAACGCCTCGATTTGAGAAGCGGTCGCGCGCGGCCGGCGGAGGGAACATGTATCCACACACGATCGACGACCTGCTCATCAGCATGGTCGAGAAGGGTGCGTCCGACCTCCACGTCGTGGTGGGCAGCCCGCCCATGATCCGGCTCCACGGTATGCTGCAGCCGCTCGTGGAAGAAAAAGTTTCCTCCGACGATTCGCAGGCGCTCCTGTCAAGCGTGCTCACACAAGACCAGGTGACCACGCTCAACACGGACCGTGAGATCGACTTCGCCTATGCGATGGTCGGCGTGGCGCGTTTCCGCGTCAATGCCTGCTTCGAGCGCGGCAGCGTCAGCGCGACCTTCCGTAACATCCCCGATACGCCGCCCTGGCTTGAAGAGATGGGATTTGCAGATCCGGTCGCACAGATGACGATGAAACCACGTGGACTCGTCCTCGTGACGGGTCCGACCGGATCCGGCAAGTCCACCACGCTTGCCGCTATGATCAACTACATGAACCGCAAACGGAACTCGCGTGTGGTGACCATCGAAGATCCGATCGAGTTCTTGCACTCGAACATCCAATGCATCATCACCCAGCGCGAGCTCGGGCGCGACACCCATTCGTTCTCGGCCGCGCTGCGGTCAGCGCTGCGTCAAGACCCCGACGTCATCCTCATCGGCGAGATGCGAGACCTCGAGACGATCGCGCTGGCGCTCACCGCTGCGGAAACCGGACACTTGGTCTTTGGCACACTCCACGTGACCTCGGCCGCAGAGTCGATCAACCGCATCATCGACGTGTTCCCGCCGGAGCAGCAGGAGCAGATCCGCCTGCAGCTCGCCGGCGTGCTCGAAGCGGTGTTCACGCAAACGCTGGTACCGAAGATAGATGGCAAAGGGCGCGTCTGCGCCATGGAGATCCTCATCGGCACGCCGGGCGTTCGCAACCTGATCCGCGAGAACAAACCAGCGCAGATCCTGAGCATGATGCAGACCGGCCAGAACGTCGGAATGCAGACGCTCGACAAGCAGCTCTCTAAGTTCGTCAAGGATGGAATGATCACGCTGGAAGCCGGCATCGAAAAGGCCATCAACGCCGAGGACCTCAAACGCTATGTTTCCGGCAGCGACGGTCCGCCCGTGCGCAAGGCCGCATCCACGTTCTGACCGCGGCATACGCCGCACGCTCGTCTCCCGAACACGCATCATGTGAAGGTCCGTGCGCGCGGCCGCGCCAACACCGCGCGCATGCTCGACAAGCGTCTGCTGCGGGATGATCCTGACGTTGTTCGTCGCAGTCTGCGGCGCCGCGGTCATGACGACGCAGTTGTCACCACATTCTTAGCGCTCGACGAGCAATGGCGCGCAAGCGCCACGGCGCTTGATGCGCTTAAAGCGGACCGCAATCGGATCTCCTCACAGTTCGCAAAGGCGAAGGAAGAGGGCGAGGCCGCGCTACGCGCGCTGCGCGAGCACTCAACGGAACTTGGCCGGCAGATCGAGGCGCGCGAGCGCGAGGCAGCCGAACTCGAACAGCGGGTCGACGAACTGCTCGAAGGCATCCCCAATATCGTGAGCGACGACGTCCCTGACGGTCCCGACGCGAGCGCCAACCGCGAGCTGCGCCGCTCGGGCGATCCGCCAGTCTTTGACTTCAAGCCCAAGCCGCACTGGGACATCGGTGAAGCGCTTGGGATCATCGACTTCGAGCGTGGCGTACGCATGGCACGCGCCCGCTTTGCCGTGCTCGTGGGTGACGGAGCGCGGCTCAGCCGCGCGCTCGTGGACTTCTTCTTAGACCGCGATATCGCCGCGGGCTTTGTGCCGGTGAATCCCCCGATCCTCGTCAATCGCGAGTCCGTGAAAGCGACCGGCCATTTGAGCAAATTCAGCGACGTCATGTTCTCTGTTGAAGACGGCAAGTTGTTCTTGTCGCCAACCGCGGAAGTGCAACTCGTCAATATGCACCGCGACGAGATCCTTGAGGCCGAAGCGCTTCCCAAGCTCTACGTCGCGTACACGCCCTGCTTCAGAGAAGAGGCCGGCGCCGCCGGGAAAGATACCCGTGGGCTGATCCGCCAGCACCAGTTCGAGAAAGTCGAACTGGTCGGCATTTGTACGCCGTCCGACGGACCGCAGATCCACGAGCGCATCACCACCCAAGCGGAGAGCTTGCTCCAGGCGCTTGAGCTGCCATACCGCGTTGTCGTGCTGTCTTCGGGTGACACGGGCTTCGCCTCGCAAAAGACCTACGATCTCGAGGTATGGCTGCCTGGGCAAAACGCGTACCGGGAGATCTCGTCCTGCAGTTCGTGCGGCGACTTCCAAGCCCGCCGTGCGAACATTCGCTACCGGCCGCAGGCGCGAGCGCGCCCGGAGTTTGCCTTCACGCTCAACGGGTCTGGGCTCGCCATCGGCCGCACGCTTGTGGCCATCCTAGAGAACTATCAGCAGCGCGACGGCTCCGTGAGCATACCGAAAGCGCTCGTGCCGTACATGGGCGGCACGCAACGGATTGAGTGACGGATCACATCCAAAAGCGCAGATCTTTTTTCGAGGCCTTCTTCCAGGCATCGCGCCACGACGATCGCGCCTCGGCGGCCGCTGTCGCTTGCATGCCCGCCAGCTCGCCTGCGACGAACACATCGTCGCGGTCGCCCGTGACCTGCCGCAGGCGGCTGTCGGCCACGACGGCGTCATGCAGGTCGCCGAGAATCGTCTGCAGTTTCGCCACGCGGCGCGCGAATCGCTTGGCATCCTTGCCGCAGACGGGCGCGATGGCTTCCGCCGCGTAGCGGCAGCGTTTTGCTTTGATGCGCACTTGGTGCAACTTGTCGTCTGGCGGCTCAGGCTCAAGATTGTGAATCGCACGGCACAGCTTGCGCCACGGCTCGTCGACGAGCGCTGGAAGCACGTCAGCGGCTAGGGCGCTCGCGTGCGGGCCAAGCTTCGGATCGGCCGCGGACCTGACAAGCTCGTCGAGCAGCGTCACGTAACGCTCTTCGCGCAGCACATTTTTCAAACGCTCGCGAGCTGCCGTGGACTGCGCGGCAAACCGATCCGTGACCGCTTCCGCAGCTTGGCCATCGGTTGCGGGTAGCTGCGATGCATCGCGCCGCAGCCGCGCCAAGAGCACGTCTGCATCGCGGACCGACCCAAGCTCATCGGCGAGCCACTGGATGCGAGAGCGCAGCGATCGCGCCCACTCCTCGTCGAGCAGCGGCATAAGGCTGCGCAGATCGGAGCGCAGCCGGCGAGTGGCGACGCGCGCCTTGTGCACGATCTCCGGGTCCGCATGCAAGCGCAACAAAGCGTCATGACGGAGCAACTGCTCGACCGACGACATCAGGGCATTGCGAACGAGGGTTGCGGCATCGCTGTCCGGCGTGACCGCCTCGAGATGCAGTTCGGTGGGGGCTTTGGCCGCGGGCCCCAGTGCGCGCACGGCTTTGGGTGTTTCATCGAAACCCCCAGCGCCCGCGTTTTGCAACCATTCCGTGAGTTCGGCGAGGACGGACTCGGGCGCACCGTCCACGAGCTCGACCTCGACCTCGCGGAAGCGGTCAGCGACGTGCCCATCCTGTAACACGCGCACGTCATCGTCAACGACTTCAGCGATCTCTTCGCCTGCTGCGCCGTGGAGACGGACGCTCTTGCGCAGCGTGCGCAATTTGACGACCGGCACAACCGGTTTACCGCGCACGAACGCGGTGACGAGTTCGAGCGCTTCAGCCGGTGGTTTTGAGCCTTCTTCCGGAAAGACATGCTCGAAACGGCGCAGCGCTCCACCCGAGCCACCGCCGGCAGGCAGTTTGAGCGTCCAGCCTTCACCTTTGCGATGACGCAGACTACAACCCCATCGAATGAGACGAAGGTCGTCGGTGTCGTAATAGACCGTGGTGAGCGTGCGCGCTTGCACCGGCGATGCGGTATATCCGTCGAGACCTTGTTCGAGCAGCTGCAGGTCGAACCGGCGCGGTACCTGCAGTTTGACCTCTTGCTCCAAGTGCGTCTTCATAGAAGGACGTGACTGCTTCGCGACCCGTGCGGCGCAGCACTTCTCGCAGGCCGCTGCGCTTTATCCATCGCGCGGGCCCTGTCCCAAGTGCTCGGGCGTGACGAGCGTGACGCCTGCCTCGGTGCGATGGAAGCGTTGGGCATCTTGCTCGGCGTTTTCTCCGACCACGAGACCTTCCGGCAGCCGGCACCCCTTGTCGATAACGGCTCGGTGGACACGGCAGTGGCGGCCGATATCCACGTCGGGCAGCACGACGGAATCCTCGACCCAACTGTACGAGTTGACACGGACACCCGTGGACAGCAAGCATCGTTGGACATGCGCACCCGAGATGATACAGCCGCCGGACACGAGCGAGTTGACCGCGCTGCCACGCCG